>NZ_JAUBVR010000064.1:0-34303 GCF_036705955.1 Microcoleus sp. A6-C6
ATTTGGTATTTTATCCATCATTACAACTATGTTTTGAGCCAATGAATATCTAATCACTACATATTTATCACTACCCTAATCTTTTACCAAATTCAGGACGATCGGGTAGAAATTCTTCGGGTTTTGCATGGTGATCGGGATTTGGAAGACATTTTATCTAACATCGATGAAGAAGTTTAACCTAGTGCAGCCTGATTGCTGATCGATCCAGTAACAGAAATTCGATCGCCCCAATTCCGCGTTAGGTGCGATCCTCTTCGAGGGCTTCGCTAACGAACTATTCTTCAATCAAGGCTTGAAACTGAGGGTGCGATCGCACTTTGTCAAAATCCGAGTCAGTTTTTGCCATTTCTCGGTATTCGTCAGGATTTAGATCGATCGCCCGCTGCAAGTTTTGAATAGATAAGTCAACCTCACTATATAACGCATAGCAGCAAGCTTTATCATAAAATGCTTGGTGATAATCTGGTTTGATTTCTAAGGCTTTGTCGTAGGAGGCTATCGCCTCTTCCCATCTGCCTAATTTAGCCAGTGCATTGCCCCGATAGTTCCCGGATTCGTGATAATCTGGTTTGATTTCTAAGGCTTTGTTGTAGGAGGCTATCGCCTCTTCAAACAAGCCTAATTGAGCCAGTGCATTGCCCCGATAGTACCAGGCTTCGTGTTTATCTGGTTTGATATCTAAGGCTTTGTCGCAGGAGACTATCGCCTCTTCAAACAAGCCTAATTGAGCCAGTTTAGAACCCCGATTGTACCAGGCTGCGTGGTGGTCTGGTTTGATTTCTAAAGATTTGTCATAGGAAGCTATCGCCTCTTCAACCCTTCCTAATTTAGCCAGTGCATTACCCCGATTGTTCCAGGCTTCGTCTTTATCTGGTTTGATTTCTAAAGCTTTGTCGTAATTGGCTATTGCCTCTTCCCACAAGCCTAATTGAGCCAGTGCATTGCCCCGATTGTACCAGGCTGCGTGGTCATCTGGTTTGATTTCTAAGGCTTTGTCGTAGGATGCGATCGCCTCTTCAAATCTTCCTAAATTATACAGTGTATTGCCCCGACAATACCAGGCTTCGTGATAATCGGGTTTGATTTCTAAGGCTTTGTCGAAGAAGGTGATCGCCTCTTCAAATCTTCCTAAATTATACAGTGTATTGCCCCGATAATACCAGGCTTCGTGATAATCGGGTTTGATTTCTAAGGCTTTGTCGAAGAAGGTGATCGCCTCTGCATATTGTTGAGAATAGCCATAAAGTAAAGCTTGTTCAAAAAACAATTTAGCTTTTTGTTCTGGTGTTTGCCCAGCTTCATCAATTAAAGCTTGAATTCTCAGTAATTCCAGTTTTTGTTGGTCATTTAAAGTTTGTTCATCTTCTATATTCATCATTTATTCCTCTTCATCAAACTCTCAATTTTCAAAGTATAACCGTAGGGTGCATCAGGGGGGAATGCTTGAGTAAGTGGTTAAAATTTTCGGCCCTGACGCACCTAACAATCACTATTTTGTCAGGTGCGTCGCTATGAGATTGTCGATTTTTTGTTAAGGATTTTTCATGGCGACACACCCTACGACTAAGCTAACAATACCAGATTCGCCGTCACAACCAATTCGGGAAAAGTCGGCGAAACAATTTGTTCATCACCTTGAAACAGAGTACGCTGATATTTCCCTTCAGCATTTAGCGAAAAAACAAATACCGTCGGAACTTTCGGGTTTCCCAAATACTCTCTTTTCCCAATTGCCAAATAATCAATAATCCAGTATTCAGCAATACCCAAACGTTCGTATTCATCTAGCTTGTCAACATAATCATCTTCCCAATTAGTTGATACTACCTCGACAGCTAACTGAATCGGCGATTCGAGTGCGGTGTAAGATTTGCGTTGGGCACGCCACGAAGTGCGATCTATTACGCTGACATCAGGAACTCGTCCTTGATCTCTACCTTCTTTTGTGGTAGTTTTGATAGTGATGCCGCGTTTTACTACATAGTTGAGTTTTTGCCGATCGCACTCTTGATAAAACTGTCTGTCTGCAAATTCAGCAACGTCATCGTGATTTCTGGTAGTTGCCATTTTGACAATCTCTCCGTTCACCCATTCATAGACACCATCTTCCGGGCAAATTTCAATAAATTCGTTAAAACTTACTTTTTGTTTGGTGGTTGCAATCATTCTTTTATTATTCCTCGACTCAACATTGAATCGTTTCGATAGTAATTGATTACGAGGCTCTGCGCTTAGAAGTAGAGGGATTTGCCGTTGGGTGGGGGCGGGTTTACGAGATTGTCGGTATTGAGGCAATTATTGTTGGTGAACCCGCCCCTACAAGATGTATGAGAATGCTGCTGCACCCTACTTTTAGGCTTGGTATTTTTTCAGAGTTGCGACTTTTTCGGGGAAGATGTCGATCGCCATTTTCTCATCATACCTAACCGCCAGCGATCGCCTCACTTCACCCAAAAACAGCGGCTGAGACAAACCAGGTTCGGGATGTACGATCGTCCGAACTCGGATTGTCATGTAGTCTCTTCCGCGTCCAGAGCGCCCTGGAGAGTACAAATCCGCAGCCACTTGCCGCATCGTTGCTTCTAATTCCGATTCGGTGATAGTAGGCGGCACGGTAACTACTGTTTGAGCGCCGCCAGTATCGTAAACTAAAGAATAGCGAACTGCGCCGGGAATTTCTGTGCGGGTAAACAATCCCAAACCGAGACCGAATATACTCGCAGCAATTACGGCCATAAAGCTGCTCACTCCTACCAATCGGAAGCGAAAACCCCATTTGAATATAAATGCTATGATTGTTAAAACAAACAAAGCCGCTGTCAGAATTCCCGCCCATTGAGCGTACATTAAAAGATTAGAATTTACGTTCATTTGTTGACTGTTGACTGTTGACTGTTGACTGTTGATATTAGTTACCGATACCCGATGACCAATGACCAATGACTGATGACTAATGACTAATTAGCCTTTTCTGGCCACAAGCAGATAAGTCATCATATCGCCTTTTCCCTTCACTGGAATCACGCCACGCTCTTCAAAAACGTACTTGTCCTGCAGGCGTTCGTAGGTAGCAACTGTCACCTGAATGCCGCCCGGTACGCCTTGAGATTCCATCCGGGAAGCCGTATTTACTGTGTCTCCCCACAAATCATAAGTAAATTTTTTAGTACCGATTACCCCAGCTTCCACCGGGCCTGTGTGAATGCCGATGCGGATGCTGAGCGGCTGTCCTCCCTTGGTGCGAATCTTAGCGATTGCTGCTAGAATGTCGATCGCCATTTCTGCAATCTTTTCGGCGTGGTCGTTAGTCTCCTTAGGCAAACCGCCAACCACCATATAAGCATCGCCGATCGTCTTAATTTTCTCAAGTCCGTAGCGATCGGCCAACTCATCAAAAGCCGAAAAAATCTCGTTGAGCAATTCTACCAACTCCGCCGGCGACAAATGAGCCGAAAGCTTCGTAAAACCGACCAAATCGGCAAACATTACTGTTACTTCAGCGAAACTGTCGGCGATCGTAATTTCCCCTTGTTTGAGGCGTTGTGCGATCGGGCCTGGTAAAATATTCAGCAGCAAACGCTCTGACTTTTCCTTTTCCAGCGCCAACTCCCGCAAATACGTCTGTTCCTGATCCCGCAGCCGCTTCTTTTCCAGACAAGCGCTAATCCGAGCCTTCAGCAATACCGGATTGAAAGGTTTAGAAAGATAATCCTCCGCGCCCAACTCAATACAGCGGACAATACTATCGATATCGTCCACCGCCGAAATCATAATCACCGGGATGTGGCGCAAATTCTCGTCAGCTTTCAGATTTTCCAGCACCTGATAGCCGTTCATTAACGGCATCATAATATCCAGAAGCACCAAATCAAACGGCTCGCTTCGCATCAGTGCCAGAGCTTGCACACCATCTTCAGCAACAGTCACCGTGTGGCCTTGACGCTGAAGTCGGCGAGCCAGCAAATCGCGGTTCACCTCATTATCGTCAACAACCAGGACGCTGCCTTCGCCAGTTTTCATTGCATGGCCTCTTTCAGAAGCGTTTCGATCTTACTCAAAAGTCGGGGAAATTCCACCGGTTTGGTGTCATAATCGTCGCACCCGGCCGCTAAACACTTTTCACGATCGCCCGCCATTGCGTGAGCTGTCAGCGCAATCACCGGAATCGTTTTAGTTGAAGGATCTGCCTTAATTTTCTGCGTGGCTTGCCACCCGTCAAGCACTGGCAGACTCATATCCATCAGAATTAAATCCGGTACTTTGTCGAGGGCCATCGAAACCCCCTCAGCACCGTCAACTGCAATAAAAACCTCATGTCCCTTGCGGGCCAGACGCCTAGAAAGCATATCTCTATTCATTTCGTTGTCTTCGACCAACAGGATTTTAGCCATTGGTGTTCTCCTTGCCTTTCGAGTCGTACCTGCGATCGAGCCTGTCATTCACTATAGAACGAACATCACGTAGTAAAGTATCGCAACTGTAGACTCCCTTGTGTAAAACCCGATCGACATAACCGTTGAGTTGCTGACTTTCTGCGGTAGTCAGGTCTTTAGCGGTAATTACGACGATCGGTATAGGATCTTCAGAATGCGACTTGCGAAGTTCAGCAATCAACTCAAAACCATCCATTTCTGGCAGCATCAAATCCAGCAAGATCAGGTGGGGGCGAGCAACCGCTAGCTGTTCGAGAGCAGTGCGTCCGCAGTCAGCTTCCGCCACAGCCCAGCCTTGTTTTTCTAGTATGCGCCGCAGTATTTTGCGGGTGGCATCATCATCTTCCACAACTAAAATCTGACAGGACAAACTGTGAGCCACAACGCCGTCCTGGTCGCGTCGGTACTTATTCAACAAAGCAACCAGTCGTTTGCCGTCCACTGGTTTGGTGAGGTAGTCCGAAGCGCCCAATGCAAAGCCGAGGCTTTTGTTGCCCACAAAGGATAGCAGGATTACGGGAATTTCGGCAAGATCAGGATCTGCCTTCAGGGCGGAAAGCACCGCCCAGCCGTCCATTCCGGGCATGATCACGTCCAGGGTAATCGCGTCTGGCCGCAGTTGCTTAGCGAGCATCAGGGCTTCCTCGCCGCTACCGGTGACTTCTATGTGCAGTCCTTGGCGAGCCAGGGCACGCTTGATCAAATCCTGGGAGATAGGGTCGTCGTCAACTACCAGTACCGTGCCGACAGCAGGTGCATCTGCTACCCTAGTGCTGTCGCGGACTTGGTTGGCGATTTCCGGCTGTTTGATGACGCTGGGCAAAAGTACCGTGAAAGTAGTGCCTTTGCCCAAGGTGCTGCTTGCCTCAATGTTGCCACCCATCATCTGACAGAAGCGCTGGCTGATAGCTAGTCCCAAACCCGTGCCGCCGTACTTGCGGGTAGTCGAGGCATCTGCTTGGGTGAAAGGTTGGAAAACTCGCTGCAATTGCTCTTGTGTCATGCCGATGCCGGTGTCGGTGACGCGGAAACTTAAAAATTCGGAGTTGGAAATTAAAATTTGGGCAGATTCCTCTTGATTTTTCATTCTTAATTGTTCATTTGTAATTCTTTCGACTCCGATCGCAATTTTCCCGTTTTTGGTAAACTTGGCAGCGTTGCTGAGCAGGTTCAGTAGCACTTGCCGGACTTTGGTCATATCGGCGTGCATGGTGTCGAGGTTTTCTGGACAGTAAACTTCTACCGTGTTGCCGTTTTTTTCGACTAGCGACTTGGCCGTGGCGACAGCGCTTTCAATTAAGTTATAAATGTCGAAGTTTTCTAAGTAAAGATCCATTCGACCTGCTTCAATTTTAGATATATCTAGGATGTCATCGATCATCGACAGCAGGTGTTTGCCGGCGGTGCGGATTTTTTCGAGGTCTGAGACGAAGGTTTGATCGCCAGAGTCTTCGGCTTCTTCTTGCAGCATTTCGCTATAGCCGATAATGGCATTGAGGGGCGTGCGCAATTCGTGACTCATGTTGGCGAGAAATGTGCTTTTTGCCCGGTTGGCTGATTCTGCTACTTCTAGGGCCGATTGCATGGCGGATTCTGCAAGTTTGCGATGGGTGATGTCAATGACTGTGCCTTCATAGTACAAAACCCTGCCACTTTCGTCACAGATGCTGCGGGCGTTTTCGGAAATCCAGATCGTGCTGCCGTCTCGGCGGTATATTTGGGATTCAAATTTTGAAATTTGGTGGTGCGCGGCTAATTGGGCTACAAACTCCGCCCGTCGGTTGGGGTCAACGTAAATTTGGCGGTTGAGGTTTGCGAGTTCGGCGAGCAGTTGAGCGACTGTTTCGTAGCCGTAAATTCCGGCTAGTGCAGGGTTGGCGCTGAGGTAACATCCGTCTGGGGCGGTCTGGAATATGCCTTCGACTGCGTTTTCAAAGATGCTGCGGTATTTGGTTTCGGCTTGTCTTAAAACTGTTGCTGCGCGGTGGCGTTCTAGGACATTGGCGAGCATTTCTCCTACCATTTTTAGAGGAGTGGATATTTCGGTCGATCGATCGACTGCGGGTTTGCAACTGTCTAATCCGAGAAATCCTACTAAATTTTTACCGCACATTAGCGGAATAATGATTAGCGATCGCGGATTTTCTTGCGGTTTTTTTAATTTAGTTTTTCGGGAATGTGCGATCGCTGTTTGGGATGGGGAATCAGTCAGGAATTCTGCTGAATTTTTGCCTATCAACCGGGCAATTTCGGCTTGGACTCCGGGCGGAAGTTCGCTGATTTCTCTGATGTGCAGGCATTCGGCGCGATCGAGCTTTTCTGCAATCCAAGGAATTTGTGCGATGTCTATTTCTTTGTCGGTGCTATCTGTTATTAACTCAATGCCGTCGCAGCAACACTCGTAGGTTTTGTGGGCGCGAGTTTTGTCGAAAGATAACAGGTAGATGTAACTGCGATCAAAGCCGCTGAACTGGGTGATTGCTTCGAGAGTGCGATCGATGCCTTTGTCTATTTCCGATCCGAGCTGGCCGATCAAATCGGTTGACAAACTGACAATCAACCCATCGAATTCTACTCGATTCTGCAAAGATTGTGTTACTTTTTGGCGATCGGTAACGTCTCGAAAGCTCCAGACTCTGCCGACTATGTTCGCTCCGACTTTTGATGGCAATGAATTAAATTCGATAAATCTTCCGTCTTTGAATTCTAATATCTCGCTGATTTGAGTATCTGGATCTGCCGACACTTTGATCGCCTTTTGGATAAATGCTTGGGGGTCTTTTAATTGTTCTCTGGCGAAGGAGAATCCTGTGGCGATGTTGTTTTTGATTGAGCTTGTGGGCGATATGCTCAACTTTCCTGCTGCTTCAGACCAACCCCACATCTCGACAAATCTCTGATTATAATGCCATACATTGCCGTTGTTGTCAACCGCGAGAATTCCGGCATCGGTAGATTCTATAACTGCTGGCAGCATCGAGAGTGATCGCTTGTGTTCTGTCATGTCAAAAAACACCAAAACTGATATTTCGCTCCCATCAATTGCGGGATTGAAAAAATAGGAAACTGGTAAGATTTTGCCATCGCGACAGAGAAACTCGTCGTCCCAATTGCTGCAAGGTTGACGGTGGGCGATCGCCTGTTGTAAAGATAGTGTAGGTGCGATCGCCCCATCTGCACTTTTGCTTCGTTTCTGTTTCCGATCCGTCAAAACTGGGGATTTCTTGCCTTGCTGTTGCTGACTGGCGATGCGCTCTAGCAGCGCCACGCCTGTAAGTTCCGACTCTCGCCACCCCAGCAAGCGCTCAGCCTCTGGATTCACCGAGATCACCAACCCGTTGCCGTCTAGGATACACAATCCCGCCCCTAAAGTGTTGACAGTGGATCGCAGGCGATCGAATTCTGAAGCTGTTGGAGAATCTTGAGGGGATTGGGGCGAGGATGTCAAATCCTGTAGCGCCAGCGGTTGCTGCTGACTTGGAGCGCCATCGTAGCTACAACTTACCTGCTCTAAGAATAGCTGCCACTGCTCGGCAGTGGGAGGGGGGGACTCGCCGGCTAAACCGAGCTGTTCGAGTTGGCGCTGGAGGTGGGGATGCATAATTTCTGGCGCTGGGAAGGCAACTTTTTACAGTATATCTTTTAAATTAATAGTATATATACGCAGGTAGATATTTAGTGAACAGGTAGGCGATCGAACTCTATCACAAATTTTATGGATCAGGCGATCTGGAGCATTTCTATCCAAAATATTTAAAAATGTGCTACTTCTATTTATAACAAAATCCCGGAACAAGAATCAATAAAAATGACAATCTTAGCAATTCATAACATCCTAGCCCTCTTGACGGTTGCTGTATTATCAAATAAATTTAGATTGTTAACAAGCCAATCATCGGAATATCGAATTCACTCAAAAAATGTATCATCAGAGCAAGTTAAATGACGCTAAAAAAAATCATTCTGCACCACAACTCGCTTTTGGGGATAGCTAGATTTAAGTGAAAAAACTGGGTTGATGGATCGAGAGTATTTCGGGTATGATAAAATGATTGGAGTTTTTTAGCTGGTAGCGAAAGAATTAGCAAATTGCGGAAGCTAATAAAATTGGCAGACACCGACTACTCACAAAAATTATTATTGATCAGATTTTTCTAGGAAGAACGAAGTTTCGACCAGCATAGCTGGCAGTCGAATTGTAAAAATAGAACCTTTCTCCAACTCGCTGAATGCGGTAATGTCTCCGCCCATCATTTCGCAGAATTTCTTAGTAATTGTCAGCCCTAAACCAGTGCCACCATACTTCTTAGTAGTTGAGGAATCGGCTTGGGTGAAAGGATCGAAGATTTTGGCTAACTGTTCGGAACTCATGCCAATGCCGTTATCTTTGACTGTAAAAACAATCCGATCTTGAGAGGAAGATAAGGAAGAGGAGCTATTTTCAGATGGGCTAATTCCTCTATAGGCTCCAATTTTTTTGCGTCTCTGGGCAGTCTCGGCGGGGGTTTCGGCACAGCGGGTAATGCTGAAAGTAATCGCGCCCGATGAGGTAAACTTCAAGGCATTGCTGAGGAGGTTGAGCAGGGACTGGCGGAGTTTAGTTAAGTCGTTCTGCATCGAGCCAATATCCTCAGGGCATTGTATTTCTAAGATATTGCTATTTTTGTCTGCCATCGGCGCGATCATGGCGACTACTTCTTCAACCAGATTTAAAATGGTGAAGGTTTCGATGTGCAAGTCGATGCGGCCTGCTTCAATTTTAGAGAAGTCGAGAATATCTTGAATTAGCGCTAGTAAGTGCTGGCCCGCCGTGCTAATTCTTTGGAGGTCGTCGATGAACTCTTCGGCACCAATATCTCGCGCGTCTTCTTGCAGGAGCTCGCTGTAGCCGATGATGGCGTTGAGGGGAGTTCTGAGTTCGTGACTCATATTGGCGAGAAAAATGCTTTTCGATCGATTTGCAGCTTCGGCGGCTTCTTTTCCCCGCCGGAATTCTTCGGAACGCAAGCGTTCGGTGATGTCGCTAGTCATGATTAAAACGCACTGACTGCTGCCGAGGTCGATGAGTTCTAGAGAGAGCAGCCAGTCGCGCAATTCGCCGGCTTTGGTGCGAATTTTGATTTCTTGGTTGCCGATCGAATTTTGTTCCTGCAACATCTGGGCAAGCCGCCGCCCGTCTTCTGAATTGACCCACATTCCTAATTCGTTGGCGGTGCGACCGATAAATTCGTGCTGCCGCCAGCCTAATGAGCGCAAAAAGCTTTCGTTGGCATCGAGGAAGCGTCCGTCTGTGAGGGTGCAGATGCTGATGCCGACTGGGGAGGCGTGAAAAGCCTTGGAAAATCTTTCTTCTGAAGAACGCAGGGCGACTTCGGCCCGCTTTCTGTCTGTGATGTCTTGGACGGTGCTGGTGATGTAGAGGGAGTTGACTGCTGCTTGTTCGCAGACTGTGCGGTTGCTGCCGTCGGGGAGTAGGAGCCTGTAATCGATGGTGTAAGGCTGTTGCTGAAATAAAGCGGCTTCGATCGAGCTTTTGACCAATTCTCTGTCTTCGGGGTGCACGTATTTCAAGAAGGCTTCGAGGCTGGGTTCAAAAGTTCCCGGTTGCTGTCCCAGGATGCGATAAATTTCCTCTGACCACCGCAAATGCTGGCTGTTGCGGTCTAAGTCCCAGTTTCCTAGCTGGGCGATGCGCTGGGCGTTGGCGAGGCTGGCTTCGCTGGCGCGCAGCGAGGCTTCTGCTTGGTTGCGTTCGGCGACGGTGGCGGCCAAGACTAAGCCTGTGACGGCGATGACGGCGATGAAGGCTTGCAGGGATAACAGTGCTTGGGGGATGCTGCTGGCGTGTTTGAAAAAGGGGCCGCTGCTTCTGGCTATGCCCCAGATGGCGAAGCCGCAGAGGATGAAGTTGGAGAGGGCCGTGTAGCGCTGGCCGAATCGAAAGGCAGCCCAAACTACTAGGGGAAATGGTAAGTATTCCAGGGGGTAGCGGGCGTAGGCGGCGCGGGTGCGGGAGCAGAAGACGAGCCAGCCGATTGCTAGCAACAGCAACAGCCAAATCGCTCGTTCAGCTATCTGTTTGGGATTAGTTGGGACTTTGGGCAATTTGCGCCAGGTCAGCAGCAGCGGGGCGACGAGCAAAATTCCCATCGCGTCTCCTACCCACCAAGTCCCCCAAATTGTGCCAAAATTGCTCCACTTAGATAAACCAGTCAGGCACACGATGATGCTGCCGATGGTGGAGTTGATCAGGGTAGATGCGAAGGCTGCTAGTCCGACTATTCCTAAAACGTCTTTGAGCCGATCGAGTCCGGCGCTAAAGTTAATTCGCTGTAGCAGATAAGTTCCCGTCCACGCTTGCAAGGTTCTGGCGCCCGCTGAGATCAATGCCGTGGCGATGTTGGTCGACGGTGCGCTCATGCTGAACAGGAAGCCTCCGATCGCAATTCCCGGCCACAGTTGCCGCCCGAACAGCAGCAGGGCGACTTGGGCAATTCCTGCTGCTGGCCACATGGGGTAGATTTCTGAACTCAGGGTGAGGGTGGAAATTGCGAATTGTGATGCCAAATAGTAGATTAGGGCGATCGCCCCTACTGCGAGGAAGTACCGCCAGGAATGTCCTTTGATGGCGTTAAGGAACTTTTTCTGCATTGTCGTTTGGGGAAAAGGTTAACGGTTGTTGGGGTCTCAGTAGGTGGCACGGGACGGGCACAGGGTAGGGAAAATCCTTCTATTAGGTGATCGTAGGTCATGGGTGGTAGGTAGGGGGAGAATCTGTTGAGATCTAGCCTTTCGAGCTCTCATATTAGGTACGCGAACCGCATAGGGCATAGGGCATAGGGCATGAGGCTCTCCTCACTTTTTTTGAGAACCGATATAACTTTTTGTGGAGCGGTTGAGGGTTCGGTTTTTTTGCTGTGCGATCGCATCTGGGTATAAATTTCGGGAGCATCCCTTTTTTGCTAATATATCGGTGATGGCTCAGCATTCGGTGGGTTAATTTTTGGTTTTTGTTAAAGATTTATGACCGAGCCACTGCGGGTGTCTTTTCGTGTCGGGCGATCGCAACTCAATTCATCCTAACATTTTGCACCATTCTCAATAATATAGCAGAAGGAAGAAGGAAGAAGGAAGAAGGAAGAAGGAAGAAGAAAGAAGAAAGAAGGAAGAAGGAAGAAGGAAGAAGGAAGAAGTAATATAATAACTCATGTTTCCGAAATTAAGAACGTCTTCACTGTCTGGGCGGTTGCTATACCGAATAAGCCGATAACAGTGAAGCTAAATCTCAGATTTTAGGTAAGTTAGTGGCAAGAAACCCGGTTTCTGACTAGAAGTGCAGGCGGGAATGATTTTCATGAGATTTTCAACCAATTAATCGAGGTTTGAAGTCTTTCCTCGAATACAGTGAAAGCGGAGAATTTACATCAAAAAAACATTCTCTATTTCCCTTTGATTGTTGCAATAGAGTGATTCTCGAATTTCGTGAATAATCGCCATTTCTCTTGCCAATGACCAATGACCAATGACCAATGACCAATGACCAATGACCACTGACCACTGACCACTGACCACTGACAAATCTGTACCTCACTTTGCAATATCTAAAGTTAGTGTCAAACGCTCTTGAGCTTCTTTAAGAGCGTCTTGGGGGTTGCGGCCGAGAAGAGTTGCTTCTATGGCGCGGCCAAGGTTTTCTGACACGCGAGAGTAACCTGAGATGATTGGGCGCGATCGGGCTGAGTTCATTTGTGCTAAAAATACTTTCAAAACAGGGGTTTTTTCGACAAAACTTAGATAAGCTTTGCTCTGTCTTGATTTTAAGTTAATTGGCAAGTAACCTGTGCCCAATGCCCAGGCTGTTTGGAATTCTTCGCCAAGAACGTATTCTAAGAATTCAAGGGCTGCTTTTTCGTGTTCTGGCGAGGTTTTCATTAAAAATAAGTTTTCACCACCAACAACGGTTGCGGGGCGTTTGAGGGCGGGTATAGGCATCACTGCGTAGTCGATCGCGCTTTGCTGCAATTGTGCTAGAGTCCACGGCCCGGTGATTTGCATTGCAACTTTGCCGGCGATGAAGTTGTCGAGTTCGTAACCACGCTCCGGTGCTGATAGTATTCCTGAACCTTCTGTCAATAAGTCCTTCCACAATTCCAAGGCCGCGAGAGAACCCGGATTGTCTATTTGGGGTACAGGAGTTTGAGGTGTTTGGGCCTTGAGTTCGCCACCTGCGCTGAACATGAATGGCAGCCAGGTGAATACTGTCCATTCTCCTTTGCCTAGGGGGAGCACGATGCCGTGTTGATCTGTGCGTCCGTCTCCGTTGGTGTCTCGTGTGAGCGATCGGGCTGCTTGCTTTAATTGCGCCCAATTCTGCGGCACTTCTTTAATTCCGGCTGCGGCAAACAAGCTGGGACGGTAAAATATTCCTGTGTTGTTGGTGGCTAGGGGAATTGACCAAGTGTGTCCGCCGAGTTCCATTGACTCGAAGAGTGACGGATCGATTTCGGCTTTGATTGGGGATTTGTCGAGCCAGTTTTCTAGGGGTTGAAGTGCATTTAGTTCTGCTAGTTTACCGGCCATTGTGGGAGTATTCCACAGCAAATCTGGCGGTGCATTTCCGACAATTGATGTGAGGATTTTTGGCAGTTGTTGGTCGGGTTGACCGATGTAAATTTGTTCTACTTGGATGTGGGGATGTGTTTGGTTGAATTTGTCGGTGAGAGTCTTAAATACATCGCGATTTGGCGGGGGATTGATACCGTGCCACAGTGTGAGTTTAATTCGATCGCTATTTTTGGGGATATTTTGACAACCACTTAATATTAGCAGATTTAACGCAAGTAAAATGCAAGCAGCTAGTTTTAGTTGCCTTTTAATTGTTTTGGATAATTTGGTGGATAAAATCATTTTTTAGTTACATTCAGGGCAGAAGATTTTTTTTGACCGCAGATGAAGGCAGATAAACACGGATGGACGCGGATGCTTAGAGGTTGTTCAACAGTCGATCGTTGACAGTTGAATGATGAGGGCGACTTCTAACTGGAAAGCAGAGGACGATCGTAATCAATAGTTTTCTTTTACTTTCTACCTAACAGGAAGAGGCGTTAAACTAATTCTTTCTGGTGCAATCAAAGTTTGCGTAATTCCTGGATAATTATTGATTTCTCCACTACAATCGGTACATAATTATTATTTTGGTGACTCGCCATGAATAATGCCCTGCCAGATCCCGGACACAATAACCCGCAATCTCAACTCAAGGATTTTCTGCAATTTTTAGGCATCGACACGCCGCAGACTGTTCAACATTCAGACCTGAATTTACCACAAAATCATTTACCGGACTATTCTCAACCACCTAATTTTATCCACACCAGCCAACCGGACATTTTACCAGATTTCACTCAAGCTGGATGGGCAGACCATCACCAACACCATGACTTGCATCAAATATCAGCCCTAGATTTATATCATCAACAAATTTGGACAGTCAACTCGTCCTATGCAACTGTTCCTGGGGGCGATCGTACCATGAACGGCCCCCACATAGATATCCGGGATAACGGGCACATTTATCTGCATCAGCTCAACGGTCACACCGTTGATGTCGGTGATGTTCGAGGCCATTCCATGTATAATTCATCTGGGTGGGAAGTGGGTTACTTCAAAGACAATGGAGAAGTCTATAAATATAATTATCACTCAGCGGATAATTTTATCGGTAAAATAGATAATGGTCACATTTATAATGTAGACCATAAAGAAATAGGACGCGCTGATACAAATCTGGAAGGTGCAGCCCACCTCTTATTTGTAGTAGGAGGCGGCGCCAAAACTTAATTGATGAATTCTGGGTAGGCGGGGGCTGAGAAACCGGGTTTTTTCCCAAATATCTGGTTATCACCCCAGGATTTCCGAAAAACCCGGTTTCTGTCGGGTAGACGAGAGGGTGAGAAACCGGGTTTTTTCCCAAATACTTAATTCTTAACCAAAAACTCCCGAAAAACCCGGTTTCTTGGGGACAAAGAGAAAATCAAAAGGATCGATATATAATGGTAACATACCTTTGTCGAGGCATAGTTAACTATGAGCGTTAGTTTAAGTATTGCAGAAATCAAAGAAATTATTGGACAGCTACCAGTTTCAGTATTACAAGACTTACTACAGCAAATCCAAGAACAAATAGAAGCTGAGAAATTCATGCAGCTAGCCGAAAGTGGTTTCTCTGAGTGGTACGATCCAGAAGAGGATATTTATGAGTCAAAAACCTAATCCCGGAGAAGTCTGGTTAGTTTCTTTTCCTTTCAGTGATTTAACTATCAGTAAACTTAGGCCAGCTTTAGTTGTAGCTAGACACCGCCAAGAATTAATTATTTTAGGGATTTTTTCTAAAATTCCCCCTGGTAATTTACTTCCAACTTGGGTATTGATTGCAGATACAGATTCAAATTTTCCGCAGACTGGTTTGTTGAAAACATCTCTAGTTAGGGCAGATAAAATTACTACTGTCAACGAGTCAGTTTTTGACAGGAAGTTGGGCGAGTTACCATCAGATTTGAGCAGATTAGTCAGTTTAGCATTGAAAGTTTCTCTTAATCTTGTCAACGAACTTTAACCATTAACCACTGGAGGAAATTTTATGACGAAAGCATTACCAGGCAAAAAAAGTGTTTTGGTTCAGATTAGAGATGATGCTAATGCGAAACTTTTTCCGACAAAAGATCAAGCAGATATCCAAGCTGAAACCGCTCTCTCTATTGCTAACATCAATGCAGATACTGCGATTTCTATTGCCAAGATTAATTCAGAAAACGCTAACAAACAAATAAAACTACAAGAAAATATTTCTATTCTCCAAGCCTTGCAACATCAAGCCACCCTTGAGATCACAAGGGAAGAAGGCGAATTAAACCGAGGTTTACAGCAATACCTCGCAGAAATGAATATTGCTTTTCAAGCTAATGAAGGTGCACTTAACCGCGAATTACAAGACAAGTTAACGCAATTAAATTGGGATTTTCAAGACAATGAAGGCCAACTCAACCGCGAACACAGCGCCCAACTAGAAGTATTACGCGCCGAATTGCAAAAATTCTGCATCGCCGAACAGCGTCAACTCCAACTAGACTTAAAACAGTTAGATTCACTCCTAGCACGAGAAATTGCTCAGGCAAATCGCGAAACAGCAATTGCCGCCATTGTCAAGCAACAAAATCTACAAAATTCCCCAATTCTCGTCACCGCTGAAAACATTATTGCCAACATAAACCCCGAAGATACACCCATTTTACGAGTTTTCTTATCACCGCCAGTCTTGACTCACGATGCTGCTAAACCAAATCAAAACTTTCCGGTATCTGAGGAATTTTTAAGCAATTATCTGCGAAACTTCCTAAATAAGTATATCAGCGATGGTCGGCCTGTGCAATTTATGGGCGGTTATTGGCGGAGTAATGTTTTTCGGGAAGAAGCGGCGGCGGAAAACTTATTTGCAGGTTTGCGGGTAATTCCCACACTCATTTTAGACTCATCCGCCACGCCCGATGACTTTTATTTGCGCTTTGGCTTTTGGCATATTAATTTCAAAAAATATCGTTACCAAACCCCAATTCATCAATTACCTTGGGTTGAGGTATTGTATGATTTTGCTAAAGAACGGGCTGTGAATTGGCAAGGGAAACGACAAGCGTATATTGACTCTGGTAAGCCTGTGGCTGATTTCGATAGCCGTTATGGTGAGGAAACAGTTCAAGGCTATCAGCAAAATTTACGAATTTCGGAAATTGAACGCGGTGCGCTAGAGGAAGGAGAAGATTTAAGCGAAATTCATCGCCCTTATCATTTGCACAAAAATGATTACAATGATTTGGCAGAATTTATCGGAATACTCCATGCTGTATTCGCGGGGTTAATTGTTGATGAATATTGTCTGATGTTTCTGCCTCCCGATGAGCGAAAAACACCTTTATTACCGCAGTTTCTCCCAGAAATGTTGGAAAAAATGCCCGCTGAGGAACAGCAGATTATTATAGAAATTGCCGTGGGTTATTATCAGGGATTGTATGATAATTTGGCTGAAGAAGAGTCGGCATTAATTCCTGATTTGCGTTTAGATTTAGCTGTATCTCTGTTGAGTTTGGCTGACAAACAGTGGGCAGCAGCACAGTTATATTTGTCTGTCCAAGATTGGTTAAAATTGCATGGTTTGCCTATTCCAGAACAAAGTCAGTTATTAAGTGTTTTGGCGGCAGCTTTAACCATTGATGATTTTCCCTATGTAACCCAGCTAAATCAATGCTTGCAAGGTTTGGGAGCGGATTTACAACTAAGCGTCATTGAGTCTTATTGGCAACGGGGTTTACAACGGGCAAAAAATGGGGAATATTCCTTGGCAATTGCTGATTTTAATCAAGTTTTACAGTTAGACGATTCTCGCTTTGAGGCGAATTTTCAGCGCGGTTTGGCTTACGATCAAATTGGTGAGTATCAGCGAGCGATCGCAGATTTTGACCAGGTATTGCGACTTAATCCCAATGACGCTGATGTTTACCACCATCGCGGCTTAGTTTATCAGAAGTTAGGACAGTTAGAACTGGCAATTGAAGATTTTAATCTGGCCTTGCAAATAAATCCGAGTTTACCGGATGTACTGCACATTCGCGATGTGGCTTTGGGTGTATTAGAGGATAGAAAACAGGAAGCAGAAGTAAAGATTCAACGCCGGGAAGCAGAAGAAAGGGAACGTCAACAGCGGGAAGCCGAAGCCGAACGTTTGCGCCGGGAGGAAAAAGCGAGTACAGGTAAAGAATTTACCTTTGAAATCATTACAGTGGGCTGGAATGGGAAACCAAGTAGTAAGAAGGCGGGGAAAGCTTATCAAAAAGACGAAAATTTGGGGAAGGAAGTTAAGTTAGAAATGGTGTATATTCCAGCAGGTAGCTTTATGATGGGTTCACCGTTTGGAAAAGGTGAGGATAGGGAAAGTCCCCAACATAAAGTTACGATTGCTCAACCATTTTACTTGGGGAAATATTCCATTACTCAAGAACAGTGGCAAGCAGTAATGGGAACTAACCCTTCTCATTTCAAAGGTGCAAAAAGACCTGTAGAAAATGTTAGCTGGAATGATGCTATAAATTTTTGTCAGAAGCTATCTGAGAAAACAGGAAAAAGCTATCGTTTACCGAGCGAGGCGGAATGGGAATATGCTTGTCGTGCAGGTACGACAACGCCTTTCTACTTTGGCAAAACAATTACCCCCGATTTAGTTAATTATCAGGGCAATTATTCCTACGGTGTAGCATCCAAAGAACTTTATCCCCAGGGAACAACAACAACAATGCCTGTGGGGACTTTTCCCCCAAATGCTTTTGGTTTATACGAAATGAACGGTAATGTCTGGGAATGGTGTGCTGATCCTTGGCATGGCAATTATAATGGCGCACCTACCGATGGTAGTGTCTGGGATGAAAAAAATAATAATAATTGTTATGGAAACTATGATTTATTAGTCAATATTAAGAATGATAACCGCTCTCGGGTGCTGCGCGGTGCTTCGTGGGCCTACGATCGCATCAGTTGCCGCTCTGCGTTTCGTTCCTTCAGCGATGCGCCACCCGCTCGCTTCATCAACTACGGTTTTCGCGTAGCGTTGACTTCGGAGCTTCCTGCGTCTCCGCCCTCGGCTTCGGATCTTCCTGCATCTCCGTCTGAAATGCCAGATTGGTTGTTTGGTTTCTCGGTTGGTTGTTTGGTTCTTTCTCTCCCCCCTCTTTTTCTTTTTAGTATCCTCTTTTTTCTTTTTCATCTCATTTTCGGGTGATGACAATACCACAGCTAATGGTGGTTAAAATTGTATGATTTACCCGACTCTCTAATTTAGGGTGTTAGGCAAAAACTATCGTTTGCCGAGTTATTGGTGGGGTGGGGGCGGGTTTATTCAGATTATTGGTGAGTAGCAAATATGTAGGCGAACCCGCCCCTACGAAAAATTGTTTTAAATATTCTGGCGAATGCTAAAATTAGAAGCCATAACACCGTTGGAGTAGAAAATGCTTAAAGATATTATCTCGGTTAAACCGTTAGAATTCTATCAACTACACCTCAAGTTTGAAGACGATATAGAGGGAGTTGTTGATATCAGTCAACTGATTGAATTCACGGGAATTTTTTCCCCTTTAGAAGACTTGAGTTACTTTGTTCAAGTCAAAATTAATCCAGATTTGGGGACTGTTTACTGGGAAAATGGAGCAGATTTAGACCCAGATGTTCTCTACTCAATTATTACAAATCAGCCAATTGCTACCTATGAAAAAGAATCTGTCACTAGATTTTAGATTTTAGATTTAGTCCACAAATAAAAATATTGCTGTCACAACCACGGCCGCTTAAAATGATACTATGAATGAATTGCTAATCATTCAAAAAACCTATGTACTTAACTAAAAATCTATGAAAATTGTGTTTTTTGGTACTCCCGACTTTGCTGTTCCTACTTTGTCCGGTTTGCTGAGTCATCCAGAATTTGAGGTGGTGGGTGTGGTGACTCAGCCTGACAAGCGCCGGGGAAGAGGCAATAAGTTGATGCCTTCACCTGTTAAAGATGTGGCTTTAAATCACAGTCTCCCAGTTTTCCAGCCGCGCCGAATTAAGAAAGATGCGGAAACTATTGCTATGTTGCGGGAAGCGGAGGCTGATGTTTTTGTGGTGGTGGCTTATGGCCAGATTCTTTCTCAAGAAATTCTGGATATTCCTAGTTTGGCTTGCGTTAATGTTCACGGTTCAATTTTGCCCAAGTATCGCGGGGCGGCACCGATTCAGCGCTGTCTTTTTGAGGGGAAAAAGGAGACCGGGATTACTACTATGCTGATGGATGCTGGGATGGATACTGGGGCGATGTTGTTGAAGGTTTTTGCTGGGATTTCGCTGTTGGATAATGCTGATTCTTTGGGGGATAGGTTGGCGGATGTTGGGGCGGATTTGTTGGTGGAAACTTTGATACAATTGAGGGATGGGAAGGTTGATGCTGTTGTTCAAGATGATGCTGAGGCGACTTATGCGCCGATGATTAAAACGGCGGATTTTGTGCTAGATTGGTCGCAAAGTGCGATCGCCCTTCATAATCAAGTTAGGGGTTTTTTCCCCGATTGCACTACGACTTTTCGCGGTAATTCCCTGAAAGTGTCCGCGACTGTACCCGTAGGGCCAGAATATTGGCTGCAAATGCCGCCGGAGTTGAGGGTTTTGGAACGCGATTGGCCTGTTTTGGATCAGTTGTCGGGCGCAAATGGGGAGGTTGTTAAGGTTGTGAAGGGCTTGGGGGCGATCGTCCAAACTGGCAATGGGTTATTATTATTGCGAGAGGTACAGTTGGCGGGGAAAAAAGTGCAGTCTGGCGTGGATTTTGCCAATGGGACTCGGTTGGCGCTGGGCGAAGTTTTTGGGATGGTTGAAGTTAAGTAAATGAGTGATAGGGAGAAACCGGGTTTCTGCGAATCATTTGGGTTGAGTACGAAAAATATAGGAAGAAACCCGGTTTCTGAGATTGTGTGGTAGGGAGAATTTACCTAAAATTCGACCAAAACTTCCTCCAAAACTTCCTCTTTTCCGCCCAATAAACCCTGCGCCGCTTCTAACATACTCTCAGAAAAATCTTTCAAATCTTCCCGACTTGCTAAATAAGTTCTCAAAGCTTCTAAAGGTTCTATACTATTATTAGCATTCAATTCTGGCAACCTCGGCCGCGCTAGCTGACTGACTAATTCCGGCTGGATTGTGTAGCTGTGGGCTTCGCCTAGAAGTGCGTGCAATTCTGCGTTATCTATTAAGTCTAATTGTTCCGATCGCAATTGGTAGATCAATCTCACCACAGCATCTTGGATTTCTTTCTTCCCAATGGCTTTAACCAAGTCAGCTTGCGGGTTTTCCGATTCAGACACCTTTACCTTAATCGTCATAAACACTCGCACCGGTAACGCGCAAAATTCCCACTCAGCTTTCCCTCGTTCTAAATTAATTAACACAAAACCTTTGTCTTCTTTCTCTTCGCTAAAGTCAACTCTTTCGATGCTTCCCGGATAAATTACGGGCGGATTGTTGGATAAATTCAGATTTTGGTGTTTGTGAACGTGACCGAGAGCAACATAATCGAAACACGGACGAGTTAACATGGAAACGGGTATGTTAAAACCTTTACCAACTGCTAAAAAACGTTCCGCGCCCAAACTTGCTTTATCTGCCATTAAGTGCGCTAATAGTACGGTGGGGATTTCGGGGTTGAGGCGGCGGATTTCGCCTTCCATTGCGATCGTCAGTTTTTCGGTTAATAATTGGTTAACGTCGCCCATAGAAAGGCTTTCAGTCTCTGAACGTGTCATTAAGGTCGATCGCGTCAACCAAGGCAGTGTAACCACCTGTACGGGGCCATTACGGGTCTGTATGAGGTGAGTTTCCAGGCGATCGCCTACAATAAACTTAGGTATTCCCAAAGTCCGGTAAATCCCCAAACTCGCGCCGCCCTGTCCCTGGGAATGTTGGTCGTGATTTCCTACTAGCAAAACCGTCGGAATTTGCGCGTCAACTAAGCGACTGAACTGCCGCGCAAAAGCCTCTTTTACAAACGGTGGCGGCGTTGAATCCGGGAAAGCATCGCCGCCGAATATAACTAAATCTACGGGTTCAGAAATTGCCCTGTCCATACATTTACTCAAGGTAGCCGCAAAGTCTTCCAGCCGCGTATTTAAGCCGGTTTCTGGATTAACGCGGCCGTGGGAAAAGCCGCTTCCCATATGGATGTCTGAAAGGTGTAAGATTTTAATCATTGTTTTCTGTGTGAGTTGTAATTAAGGTTTGTAGTGAGGACTTCAGTCCTTCTTTCTTTTCTGTGTAACTTGTAATTAAGGTTTGTAGTAAGGACTTCAGTCCTTCTTTCTTTTCTGTGTAACTTGTAATTAAGGTTTGTAGTAAGGACTTCAGTCATTCTTTCTTTTCTGTGTAACTTGTAATTGAGGTTTGTAGTGAGGACTTCAGTCCTTCTTTCTTTTCTTTGTAACTTGTAATTGAGGTTTGTAGTGAGGACTTCAGTCCTTCTTTCTATTACTTCCGAAGAAGGACTAAAGTCCTCACTACGAACCTAGTTTTTGGTAAGCACTTCAGTCCTCAGTTTACCAAGTATTTTATGTTTTTCTAAGTTCTAATTCGACGCTGTGTCGATTGGGATTGATACGTTTATCGATCGCAAAAATGGCCTTTTCTTCCTCCAACCCAATTTCGTGAAACTCTTTAAACAAACATTCTAACTCAATTTTGGCAATAACAGTTTCCAGCCACTTATCAAAGGAATCGCACTCAATGCTTCTGAAAGGTTCGTTTTTGCAATCAAAACTGATAATTTGTCCGGGAACACCGTCAAAACAGCCTTTTGTATCCACAACCCGCAGCCACAAATCATCTACCTTCATAAACGGAATCCATGCTTTGTTCCAATATTCTCCGGGCCGCCATTGTTGAAAATTAACTAGACTTTGGGTGTCCCAAAATTTTTTCTCATTCACAATAGATGCCAAAGATAAAATACTTCTGCCGTGTTCAAAAGGCAACAGCCACTTATTTTCTGAACTCTCATAAACCGAACCGTTATACCAGCGATAAAAATCATAAAAAGTTTCGGGAAGCGATTGTTGGTAACGATTTTTAAATAAGTCGATTTCCGTTTCGATTGCACCGGAATTTAGCAAATTTTGCGCGTCGGGACAGTAGCGTTTTAAGCTTTGGGCGAAGGTACGAACCAGAGGATTTCGTGGCTGAAAAAGTTGTTTCATACATCATAATATCATGCCGGGGACTTTTTGGTAAGTTTGGGCGATCTGGCAGCGAAAATCTATACTTTTTAAGGTGACGACTTAATTTAGCTTCGTAGTGAGGACTTCAGTCCTTCTTGGGATTCTGAAGAAGGACTAAAGTCCTCACTACGAACCTGGTTTGCAATTTTTGTCAAGTACAGAGGATGTGCTTTCATACTTCACGAGATCATGCCGGGTACTTTTTGATAAACTTGTTCAATCGGACAGCGAAAATCTATACTTTTCAACTCTAACTCATCTCCTTGTCTGTAAATCTGAGAAACCCAATTTCCCTCAGAATTGAGTCGAAAACATTCAATTTGGATTTCCGATTGATTGATGAGTACGTATTCCTGCAAACTCGATGCAGTTTGATAATCGGCAAATTTATCACCTCTATCAAAACTTGCCGTTGACGGCGACAAGACTTCAATAATTAAAGACGGATGACAAATAAAATCGTCGGTTGAATTTATCTCTCTTTCGTCGCAAGTTACCGCTATATCTGGGTAGTAATAGCAATTAGCTTCTTCCAGTCTGACTTTTATGTCTAATGCTAAAACGATGCAGTTAGTGTCATCAAGATGATTTCCTAGCCGCCTTACTAAGTTACTAGAAATAATGATATGGGGCTTTTTGGCACCAGTCATTGCATAAACGTGTCCGCGTCTGTATTCGTGTTTGATCGGACTTACTCGTTCGCCTTCTAGGTATTCTTCTGGTGAAATGTAGAAATTGTTTTTGCTGATAACCATTGATTTGTCCTCGGCTAATTTTGTGTGATAATATTTGTTTAAATTCGTAGATTTTGGTAGGGACACGGCAATGCCGTGTCCCTACCAAATTAACATAATTCCAGAAATCGCGCGTGCCACAGTTTGCCACTTTCCGTCAATCCCTGCGATCGCACTTTGATTTTGACTCCGCGAGGGTTAGCCTCGTAGAGTCGGGCAATTTCCTGCATTTCCGCGCCGCTAAAGCCCGTTCCCACTGTTCCGATCGGCACTAATTTGCCCGCAATTTCTTGCGCGACTTCGATCGCACTAAACGGCCGCCCCGCAACTTTAGTCGTTGTCAACCCGACAATAAATAAGTCGTATTCCTGACAGTATTTGGTTCTTACTATCGGAAACTTCTTAACATCTTTTCCCCCGACATAACAGCAGTTGTGCAAAATCCAAACTTCGCCTTCTCTATTTTCAGATTCCTGCTGCTGGGTTAGCAAAAGTTTTTCCGCAGTGGTGCGAGATGTCGGTACAATTTCAAATTCTGAACATAAACTTACCAGCACTTCGCCAACTGTAACTCCGGCGGCAATTCGTTCGGATTCCGCCAACCCAGTCAAGTCTTTGCCGTGGGAAAACAAACATTTGAAAATGGCATAAACGGCGGTTGGTTGGATCGTCGGAAAACCACTTTCAATATTAACAGTAGCAGCTTGCGCGCCCGTGCGGTGTTCGCTGCCGGTACAGCTTTTGTAATACAGTTCGCCGTCTAAAACAAAGGTGCCAATTTGAGCGGCTGTGTCTGTTAATGCGCGATCGATCGCAATTGATGGTTGTTGTCGCAGATTAGTCGATCGCGATTGATAGTATACTTTATCTGGGGTTGCAACAACCACAACTCGGTTGCCGTCCCGCTTTGGCTGTCCCCAATAATCTGGATTTTCGATGTAATAAGAACGTTCCACCGGCGCGTCAACCGGCTGCATCGTCACAATCCTTCCCGGCTGCAAGTGCGCCGGTAATTCGGGAACAATCGGATTGTTTGCAGTCTCTATTTTGGCAGCAGCCTTTGATTTTGCCGCAGGAACAACATTGGTGATAGACTTGCTTTTAGTGTTGTTAGTCGGCTTTTCTCCAGTTTCCAACTCAAACGCTTTTTGCCAAAATCCCAGCGCCATTTCCGGGTATCCTTCCGACTCCGCGCACAGTGCAAAACCAATAACTTTTGCCGTACCGATGCTGCGCCCGTAATCAGCCAAATACTGCACAGCGCCCGCTTCACCCATCAGGTGCAATTCCCGCGTGACGATGCGATTGTTCCAACGTTCTCGAATATCGGCGCTAATTTTTTTGGCTGATTTTCGCTTGGCTTCTGCGTATTCGGTGCAGTCCATAATGCCTCCTTTTGGTAGGGCTATTTGTACACTATAATCAAGCTTGATTCATGAGTCAAGTAAATAGATGTCATTGCGAATGAAACGAAGTAAAGTGAAGCAATCGCAGAGATTAGGTGATTTCTCTTAATTATGCAGCACTATTAAGAAATAAACCTAACTATTTGATTTGTGAACTAGATTTAGTTTTTCACCGCAGAGGGCGCAGAGGGCACAGAGGAAGAGAAGCAAGAGATCCATCGGCTGGTATTTACATTGAGATGGCAAATTGCAGTAATCGGTTCGCCGCCAATGCTAAGATAACCTCGATCGTGCGTTGAGGTCAATCATGCCGCCGCTTGCTGCTTGCGAAGTCTGGTTCGCCAACTTCCGTTAGCGAAGCCAACGAAGAGGATCGCACTTTCGAGCATTTAAGATCAAGTCTAATTGTACTGTTATGATGCGATTAATTTTGTACAGCAAACCCGGATGCCACTTGTGCGAAGGGTTGCAAGAAAAACTCGAACAGATTGAAAACATCAAGTTTCAATTGGAAGTACGAGACATTACCGAACGCGATGACTGGTTTCAAGCTTATCAGTACGAAGTGCCAGTTTTGTTTAAAGTGCAGCCTCAGCCAATAAATTCTGCTGGCGATGCTGCATTCTCCCCAGAAGAACAATTACCTCGTCCTTCTCCCCGCTGCACAGTCCGACAATTGGAGCAAATGTTACAGAAATATTTGCAAACCGATCAGTCAAAATAGATTCAACCCAGTTTTGCCAGGAGTGATCGACATGAATTTGAGAGAATTATTAGCAGCAATTCCCGGCATTTCCTTTGACACCCAACATCCCGCCCTCGATGCAGAAGTCAAGGGTTTATCGACTAATTCCCACGCTTGTGGGGCGGGAGATTTGTTTTTGGGAATGCCGGGAACTCGCGTAGATGGGGGAGATTTTTGGCAAAGTGCGATCGCCAGTGGTGCAATTGCCGCCATAATTTCCACCCAAGCAGCCGAGAAAACACCACCCAACCCCCCCCAACCCCCCCTTGCTAAGGGGGGGCTAGAAGAGCTTCCCTGCGTCATTGCAGCAGCCGATATGTCTCAAGTTTGCGGTCAAATAGCAACCGCATTTTATGGCAATCCAGCTAGCAAATTAAAACTTGTCGGCGTTACCGGAACTAACGGCAAAACTACCACAACTCATTTAATCGAATTTTTGCTCAATCAAATGCAGTTGTCAACCGCGATTTTTGGCACGCTTTACACTCGCTGGCCCGGTTTCCAACAAACTGCACTTTACACCACACCTTTTGCGGTTGACCTGCAAAAACAACTAGCAGAAGCTGTAGCCGCCGGATGCAAACATGGCGTGATGGAAGTCAGTTCCCACGCTTTAGCGCAGCAGCGGGTTTTGGGCTGTACTTTTGAAGTTGCTGTGTTTACAAACTTGACTCAAGACCATCTCGATTATCACCGGGATATGGAGGATTATTTTGAGGCGAAATCTCTGTTGTTCGGTTCCGATTATCTCAAGAATCGCGCGGTGATTAATATTGACGATGCCTACGGACGGCGGATTGTTGAAAGTTTAAAATCGGAGAAAGTTTGGAGTTACAGCACTACCGATAAAACTGCTGATTTGTATGCTTCAGATTTACAATATCAGCCCGATGGAGTTAAGGGAATTCTGCACACTCCCAAGGGCGAAACTGCTTTTGTTTTGCCTTTAGTCGGTCAGTTCAATTTATCAAATATGTTGGCTGCTGTCGGTGCTGTTTTAGAATTGGGTTTAGATTTGTCCGCAATTGTGGAGAATTTATCTCAGTTTTCGGGAGTACCGGGACGGATGGAACGGGTGCAAATTAGTCCCGATCAAGATATTAGCGTGATTGTCGATTACGCGCATACTCCTGATAGTTTGGAGAACTTATTGAAGGCTTCGCGGCCGTTTATTCCGGGTCAAATGATTTGCGTGTTTGGTTGCGGTGGCGATCGCGATCGCACGAAACGCCCAATTATGGGTAAAATCGTGGCAGAATTGGCAGACTTAACTGTTGTTACTTCCGACAATCCGCGTACTGAAAATCCCGATCGCATTTTAGAAGACGTTCTAGCAGGAATTCCCGCTACCGTAAAGCCCGTCGTGATCTGCGATCGCGCGGCAGCAATTCGTACTGCTATTATGGACGCTAAACCCGGAGATGGCGTGCTGATTGCCGGAAAAGGACACGAAGATTATCAGATTTTGGGCACCGAAAAAGTCCATTTTGACGATCGAGAACAAGCGCGATATGCCTTGAAAGAAAGAATCAACGAGCTTAGCAGTTAGTTATTAGTTATTGGTTATTGGTTCCCAGGAGCGACCTGGGAACCAGTTAAAAAAGAAATAATAAATAAAAAATCCGTATTTTTACGAGTTGACAAACGGGTTTCTCTAGGCTTATAATAATGAATATAAAATCTTTCCTAAAAAAGCAATCGCTATAATCGAAATCACACAACATCAAATTTTAGCTCGCATTGACCCAGAGAGGTGCATCATTATCGATCGAAAAATTCGTATACATAACGAATAATCGATTATCATCAAAGCATTACGGAGTAAAGACTAAATCCATGACTACTTATCCCTATTTCGTGCAACCAACATCATTCGATTCATTGTCACCTTCGGTAGACTTATCTGTTTCCTTCGCCCAAAAGTATTTGCAACAGATGAAAAGCAGTGACTCTGCACCTGTTGTTAACGATAACTTTCTCGAACGACGGCGTGCCCAAATCGCCAAAAAAATGTTGGAATCGCTGCGTTCTGTAAGTGCAAAATCCTGGACTAGAACCGAAGATTTGCTGTCGCAAGTATTAGTTCAACACGGAATTGATACCGATTTAATCGATCCGTGGCAGATTTCTGGTGGGATTCATCAAGTCTACAAGTTGGCGATCGAAGCCTATGCTCAGCAACTACCGCCCCATAGTATTGTCACCAAAATCAGCCCAGTGCTCGGACAAGTCCGAAAGCAAGTCACAGCAATTGACCCCCGCGTGATTGGCTTTGTAGCCATGCAATATCACTACACAGGAGTGCAGTTGATGGAGTTGCTTCCCGACGGTGAACAGGAAAAGTTTGCTAACTACGTCAAGATTCTCGACGATCATCTGTATATGCCACTGCAACGCGCCTACAGTGCGGCGGGGAAGCATCCAGCGGATTCGGTGGCGCTGCAATCTGTACAGTTGCTGATGCCGGTGATGACCAAGATTTCTGAACGGATAGTCGATCGCGTAAATCAATTATACCCGCGCTATCGCTGTCATTCTGGGCCGCTCAACACTCCAAATATCCGCACATCTAGCATCCGCGATGTCGAGATGTTTCAAGTTTATATGTGGGTTTGTCTGCTCGAAGGGAATCTGCACGCCCTAGAGACAGAATTGTTTCCCCTGTGCGTGATGATTTACCCTAAACTAAATGTGAATTGGGGACTTATCAGCAAAATGACTCACTTACTGCGTAAGGAAATTGGGGCCTGTCTGTCACCCGAGCAAGCGCAGTATTGTGAACCATTCTACGAGATTCTGCGCCGTATGTTTTCAGCGGAAGTTTTTCCTAATACTGATTAATATCGCTTCTGTGAATGTCTCATCAACGGCTAAAATTTCATCTCATACCATTTTTAAAAAGGTGTGATAGAGATACAATACCGCCAGACATTGATAATTCTGTCTTTGAGTTTTTACATAAGTCTTGCATAACTTTAAAAAAATGGTATCATAAGTATCTCTGGCAATCAGGCTGCAAAGCTCTCAAAGCTCTGTCCAGAAATATCTTTTGGGTTCCTGACTTGTTAACAGTCTAGGGTCAGCCAAGCCGATCAAGCCCCTAGATTAATTAAATCAAGGGGTAAATTATAGTTAAAATCATAGTACAAAATACTTTAACAAAAAAGAGCGATCGCTATGATAGAACTAACTGGGTATCAAATTTTCGATAGAATTTACTCAGGCACTCGCACTATAGTCGATCGCGGAACTCGCCTCTGGGACAAAAAACCGGTCATCATCAAAGTCTTGCGGAACGAGTATCCCAGCTTCAATGAACTGTTGCAATTTCGCAATCAGTACACCATTGCCAAAAACCTGATTTTGCCCGGAATCATCCAAACTTACAGCTTAGAGCCATACCAAAACAGCTATGCGCTGATAGTCGAAGACTTCGGGGGAATTTCTCTGACAGAATGGACGGGAAAAGGGAAAACCGTTTCCTCTATGGTGGAGTTTTTCCAAATTGCGATCGATCTCGCCAATACATTAGATATACTTTACCGCCACCGCATCATTCACAAAGACATTAAACCCGCCAATATTTTAATTAATCCCCAAACAAAAGAAGTCAAACTCATTGACTTTAGCATCGCATCTTTGCTGCCGCGAGACACCCAAACTCTGATGAGTCCCAACTTATTGGAAGGCACACTAGGCTATTTGTCTCCCGAACAAACGGGCAGGATGAATCGTGGCGTTGACTACCGCACAGATTTCTACTCTTTGGGCGTGACTTTTTACGAATTGCTAGCAGGAAATTTGCCATTTCAATCTCACGATCCGATGGAATTGGTGCACTCCCATCTTGCCAAACAACCGCCATCACTGTATGAAATTAATCCAGAAATCCCGGCGGTACTCTCGGCAATTGTCAGCAAATTGATGGCGAAGAATGCTGAAGACCGCTATCAGAGCGCATTAGGATTAAAGCACGACCTCGAAAAATGTCGGTCTCAGTGGCAAAAAACAGGAAACATCGTTTTGTTTGAATTGGGAGAACGAGATCTGAGCGATCGCTTTACCATTCCCGAAAAACTTTATGGACGGGAAACAGAAGTAGAAACCTTACTTAATACCTTTGACTGCGTAGCCAATGGTTCATCTGAGTTAATGCTAGTCGCCGGGTTTTCGGGGATTGGAAAAACCGCTGTTGTCAACGAAGTCCACAAACCGATTGTCCGCCAGCACGGCTATTTCATCAAAGGCAAATTCGACCAATTTAACCGCAATATTCCCTTCTCCGCTTTTGTCCAAGCATTTCGAGATTTAATGGGACAATTGCTGAGCGAAAGTGATGCTCAGTTGCAGGTTTGGAAAACGCAGATTCTGGAAGCTGTTGGTGAAAATGGACAAGTTATTATTGAAGTCATTCCCGAATTAGAACGGATTATTAGTCCTCAGCCACCAGCGGTGGAACTGTCGGGAACATCTGCTCAGAATCGCTTCAACTTAGTATTTCAAAAGTTTATCCAAGTTTTTACAACCCAAGAGCATCCTCTGGTAATATTTTTGGACGATTTGCAATGGGCTGATACGGCATCTCTCAAGTTGCTGCAACTTTTGATGGTTGAATCTACAGCAGGCTACTTGTTAGTTATAGGTGCTTATCGGGATAACGAAGTGTTTGCCGCGCACCCGTTGATGCTGACTTTGGAAGCGATCGCCCAAAGCGACTCGATAGTTAATACAATTACGTTACAACCCCTGAGTGATGCCAGCCTGAATCAGTTGGTAGCCAATACGCTGAATTGTTCGAGTGCATTAGCGCAACCACTCACGAATTTGGTATTTCAAAAAACCCAAGGTAATCCCTTTTTTGCCACCCAATTTCTGAAAGCTCTGCATCAAGATGGCCTCATTAACTTTGATGCTCAATTAGGGCATTGGCAATGCGATATCGCCAAAGTGCGAGCGGCCGCATTGACCGATGATGTCGTGGAATTCATGGCGTTGCAGTTACAGAAACTACCAACAGCGACCCAAACTATCCTCCAACTAGCAGCTTGTATTGGCAACTCTTTTGATTTGTCTACTTTGGCGATCGTTTCAGAGCAAACAGAAGCCGAGGCTGCCACTCACCTATGGAAAGCCTTGCAAGAAGGGCTGATTCTACCCCAAAATGAAGTTTATAAATTTTATTTGGGAACAGTTCAGACAACCGATACTACTCATGAATCCGTAGTATATCGATTTTTACACGATCGGATTCAGCAAGCTGCCTATTCCCTGATTCCAGAATCACATAAAAAAGCCACACATTTAAAAATTGGTCAGCTTTTGTTGACAAAAACACCTCAATCAACCCATAAAGACAATATTTTTGATATTGTTAATCAACTCAATATGGGTGTTGAAATAATGACCGATCCAGAGCAATTAAATCATCTCGTCTCACTAAATCTATTAGCAGGAAAAAAAGCCAAAGCTGCTACAGCCTACGCAGATGCTGCCAGATATTTGAATATCAGTTGGGCGTTACTAGAATCTGATAGTTGGCAAACTCAGTACGATTTAACCCTGGCTGTTTATCTCGAAACAGCAGAAATAGAATACATTAATGGTAATTTTGATCGACTAGAAAGCTTGGCTAAGATGATTTCAACCAATTCTATAAATTTGATCGACAGTCTCAAAATATATGAGCTGCAAATTCAATCTTGTCAGTCACAAAGTATGATGACAAAAGCGATTGATACAGGTTTAGAAGCATTGGAAAAGTTGGGAATTAACATCGATGCCAGTATCGGCGATCGCGCGATGCCAGAATTACCTCGATTTGAAGATTTAGACAAGATTCCAGAAATGACTGATCCGCAGCAACTCGCCACGTTGCGGATTCTCATGGCACTTTTTCCTTCCATTTATATCGCCAAACCCGATATGACTCGTCCCCTGATCTTAACGATAATAAATTTTACCATTGAAGGTGGACATTCTGCATTATCAGCTTATGCTTATGTGCTCTATGGCACGATTCTCTGCGTCGAACCTGGAGGCATCGATCAAGGATATTATGCCGGAAAATTAGCGTTGAAGTTGTTAGAACAATTTCAGGAAACCGCACTTAAAGCCAGAGTTTATAATTTATTTAATGCTCTAATTCGATCGTGGAAAGAACCAGCCAAAGCTACACTAGCCCCTTATATAGAAGGATGCCAAAGTGGTTTAGAGACTGGGGATTTGGAGTGGGCTAGTTATAATGCCATGCACTATTGTAAGAATCTTTTTTTAACTGGGGAGAGACTAGAAATAGTCGAGTCTAAACAAGCTCCTTACCTCGAATTACTACTCAAAAACAAGCATGATTTTGCCTTGTCTTACGCGAAAATCTGGGCGCAAGCTACCTTGAACTTACAAGGCAAATCTGCTGACAAGCTGCTATTGATTGGAGAGAATTTTGATGAACTTTACTTCCTGCCACTTTGGCAAAATACGAACAATTATATGTCCTTATTTGCGCTATGTGTTGCCAAAGCAAATATTTTATATTTATTTAAGGAATATGGGAGTGCTTTAGATTTTACTGTGCTGGCTGGCAAATATATGCAAGCTGCGATCGGATCGCTCGCGAGCGGTGTTTATAATTTTTATCACTCATTGATTCTGCTCGCCGTCTACCCTCAAGCTGAACCGAGCCAGCAGCAACAATATATGCTGGCGATCGAGCAGAATCAAGCAAACCTCCGAGAATGGTCTGATTGTGCTCCGCAGAATTTTCTGCATAAGTATTTGTTGATTCAGGCAGAACAAGCACGAGTATTTGGGAATGTGCTTGAGGCAATAGAGTATTATGACCAAGCAATTCAAGGTGCAAAAGATACGGGATATCTTCAAGAAGAAGCCCTCGCCAACGAACTAGCGGCCGAGTTCTACCTCGGCTGGGGTAAAGAAAAATTTGCAACAGGCTATCTACAAGAAGCCTACTATTGCTATGCCCATTGGGGAGCAAAATCCAAAACAGATGACTTAAAAAAACGCTATCCCCAGCTTTTGACTGCTATCTTGCAGAACCCACAAAATCAATTGATCCTCAACGAAACTCTGATTTCAAACAGCAATCGCTCGTCTATTTCTCATCAAACTATCCCAAGCACTAATTCTAGCAGCAGTAGCATTTCTGAGTGTCTAGATTTTGCCAGTATCCTCAAAGCTTCCCAAGCTTTATCTCGTGAAATTCAACTGGAGCAATTGATTTCCACCTTAGTGAAAATCGTCATGGAAAATGCCGGAGCAGATAAATGCGATTTAATTTTACTAAAGGATGAGAATTTAGTTATAGAAGCCACGGCTGATTTAGGCGATAAAACGACAGATAATAATTTTTGTGTAATGCAAAAAACGCCTGTTAAATCAAGTAAAAATCTCCCTCATTCTCTTATTAATTATGTGTTTCGCACTCAGGAAACTGTAGTCATTGATGATGCTGCTCATAGTTATCTAGCCTCGGATGCTTATATTCTAAAGCACAAGCCCAAAAGTTTATTGTGTACTCCGATCGTCAATAAAGGCAAATTAATTGGAATTCTCTATTTAGAAAATCGCTTAACCCAAGCGGTATTTAATCGCGATCGCCTGCAAGTGATCGAACTGCTGATGGCCCAAGCCGCGATCGCCCTAGAAAACGCCCAACTCTACAGCCAATTAGAGGATTATTCCTACACCCTAGAACAAAAGGTAGAAGAACGCACCCAGGAGTTAGAAGAAAAAGCAACTCAACTCGAAGCCAGCCTCCAAAAACTTTACGCCACTCAATCCCAACTCATTCAAACAGAAAAGATGTCAAGTTTAGGACAGTTGGTTGCCGGAGTTGCTCACGAAATCAACAATCCTGTTAACTTCATTCACGGCAATCTTACCTATGCTCATGGATATATTACATCTTTAATTAAGTTAATTGGGTTATATGAAGAACTTTCTCCTCAACCCCAACCCAAAATTCAAGCTAAAATTGATGAAATCGACCTAGAGTTTATCATTGAAGATTTACCGATGATCCTAGCTTCGATGACGACAGGAACCGAGCGCATTCGCCAAATAGTCGAATCTCTGCGGAACTTCTCTCGCCTTGATGAATCTGAAATTAAACCGATCGACATTCATTCAGGAATTGATAGCACTTTATTAATTTTGCAGCATCGACTGAAAGCTAGCGAAAAACATCAGGAAATCCAAGTAATTAAAGACTATGGCAAAATGCCTTTAATCAACTGTTACGCATCGGCACTTAATCAGGTGTTTATGAATATTCTGAGTAATGGCATAGACGCTTTGCGACAACAGGAGAACGGAGCTAATTTTAAGAAAAATAAGAAAAAACTGACTCTGACGCTTCAGACTGTGGTCGATCGCGATCGCAACGCGGTGATTCGTATTGCAGACAATGGTATAGGGATAGAACCGTCGGCGCTCAATAAGATATTTGAACCGTTTTTTACCACAAAACCTGTGGGTAAGGGTACGGGCTTGGGACTGTCAGTCAGCTATGCGATTATTGTCGAGAAGCATGGAGGTAAGATCGAGGTTAACTCAACGCTTGGAGAGGGAACAGAATTTGCGATCGTCATTCCTATTGACAAAAAAAATTAGTAAATAATTGCTCTGAGCTCATTAAACACTCTTAATTGTAACCGACCTTCCGCAGATATTCAGACAAATTTAATGGTTTTAAATTTGGAGGCATGAAACCATGAAATAAATGGCATTGCTGATTTACGGTAGGAACGGCTAAATATGCCATAAAAACCATTGTCCACAAAGCTTCTGGATTTTTGCCTAGTTCTTTTTCATACCCTGATTAAGCAACGCCAGATTAATACTACTAGCCAGTCAGATCAAGAAGAAATATCAAAGATATCACTAGAGACAATTCTTAAAGAGGCATTACCAGTATTTTTGTCTTTGTTGGTAATATATCTCTTGTATAAATATTTTTCCGCCTATCCTCTAACTGATTTTTTATTCTCTCTCTAAACTCTCTGATTGCCGAGTTCACTAGCTCAACTCCCTGGTCAGCTTAATAATAGGGTAAGGATTCAGGTAAAAAATAGTTGATTGAGAGCCGAAAAATATGGTAATGTAGTCAGATGAGCGAAAAGCCAGA
>NZ_JAUBVR010000065.1:0-34019 GCF_036705955.1 Microcoleus sp. A6-C6
GAAGGAAGAAGGAAGAAGGAAGAAGGAAGAAGGAAGAAGGAAGAAGGAAGAAGGAAGAGGGAAGAGGGAAGAAGGAAGAAAGATTTTGTAACTGATTTAACTGATGCCTGTTGAGGGAAGGAAAAAAATAAAATTATCCGCTTTACCTCTTTCTGGTTTTTCCGACAATTATCAATTCCCCATGACTAATGACTAATGACTAATGACTAATAACTAATAACTAATGACTAATGACTACTGACTACTGACTACTGACTAATTTATGATTCATACTTATACAGAAATTGAACAGGGCCAGCGGTGGCTCGATCGCTATCAGGGAAAAAAACCGATATTTGCCTGCGTGTTAGGATTTACCGCAACTGGCTTAATTCCGGGGATTTCGGCAGCAGGAGCAACCCCGCGCGATCGACAATTTACTTGTTTAGCCGATGCAGAATTTTTGTATAACGGCCCCCAACCGTCGCCGCAATATCCCTTGCCGCCCCTAGAAGCCGGGGCATCGCCGGTACTGATATCTCGCGCCGTAATCGAAGCTTTGGAAATTCCCCTTTACCTGTTTAATGCTGGTTTACCCCTGCCGCCTCCCGTACCTGCAATTGATCTGGGCGGTACTGCGGCAAAATGTCTCACTTCTGGGAATGCTTTAGAACTCGAAACAGTCAAACATTTGCTGGAACAAGGATTAATTTGGGGGGCTAAATTGGCCGCTGAAACTAATGGCAATTATTTAATTTTAGGGGAGTGCGTAGTTGGGGGAACGACTACTGCTTTGGGCGTGTTAATGGGTTTGGGAATTGCAGCAGCGGGCAAAGTTAATAGTTCCCATCCTCGCTGCAATCATACTCAAAAATTGGCTGCGGTGACAGCGGGACTAAATAATGCTGGGTGGGAAATCGGCGGAAAAAATAGCACTCCCCTGGATTTGGTAGCGGCAGTGGGCGATCCGATGCAAATAGCGGTGGCGGGAATGGCGATCGCCGCGAGTCGGACTTGCGGGGTACTTCTAGCTGGCGGCACGCAAATGCTGGCAGTGTATGCTTTGATGCAGGCTCTAACCCGCAAATATGCTTTGTTATGGTGTCCCGAACAAGTCGCGGTGGGGACTACGCGCTGGGTAGCCCAAGACCCTACAGGAGACACGGTGGGACTCGCTAAGGATATCGGCGGTGTGCCTTTGTTGGCTGCACAGTTAAGCTTTGCGGGTTCTCGGTACGCGCAACTACAAGCTTACGATCGCGGGTATGTGAAAGAAGGTGTCGGTGCGGGTGCGTGTGCGATCGCCAGCGGCTTGACTGCAAATTGGACTCCAACCCAACTCCTGCAAGCTGTTGAGATCCTAGCATCGCGCTGTGAAATTAAACATTAAAACCGGGTTTTTCGTTTTCTGTGCGTCCCGGAATGTGAGGAACTTAAGATTAAAAATTCAGATTTGCGATCGAGCTGCGAAGCTAGTTGTGCTGCTCAATTAGCTTCGTTTGGGCTGAATAATTATATCATTTTCTGTAACATTTTTGCTTTCAGATTTACAGAATATTCTACACAATATCTCGCTTTGATGCAGTATTCCTACTGCTAATTGCGCGAGACTAAAATACTCTATTCAATGACTCTATATAGCCTTTCTCAGAAAGATCAGGTATGCGAACGGCATAGGGCATAGGGCATAGGGCATAGGGCATAGGGCATAGGGCATAGGGCATAGGGCATAGGGCATAGGGCATAGGGCATGAGGCTCTCCTCACTTTTTTGAGAACCGCGATAAGTATACGAGCATAAATCAACGCAACTTGTATTGTTATATCTGGATTAATGCCCAATCGCCAGCAGCAATATCTAATTAGACCCGCCTACCTGTTGCGAGTGAATTCTTTTGGAGAGCAACTGTTCTTCCAAGGCAGCAATTCGATTGTAAGCTGCTGTTAGCTGAGCGGTAAGGCGCTGGATTTGAATCTCTGAACTTAGCTCTTTTTCCAAGCTTTGAGAATTCTTGTCGAAGTAGCTGTCATCTAACAGTATATCTTTGTGTTCGAGGAGCGCGTCGAGACGACTATAGGTTTGATATGACGAGGTTTTGTCATTTCCTAGTGTTCCAGGGCGATCGTTTTTTTGCTGCTGAATCAGCTTCGTCTCCTGGGCTGACTCCAATAACTTTTCATTGAGGTTTTCTATGAGTTTGTACAGAGCATCGACTTGCTGGGTCAATGCTGTAACTTGCTGGCGTAGGGCTTCCATAGAATCATCCTCTGGATAGTAATTTATATCTTTATATATAATATAAATCTTTACATAACTGGGATTTATCACTAAATTATTTAATTTTTGAGGTAATTGTTGTGTTCCCAATCCTGATGGTAGATTTACAGAATCAGCTTGAGAATTTGAGATTTGAGATTTTCTGGGACGCTGAAACGGGGGTTTTTAACCCATACTTCGTTCCAACCTTCAATCAGAGTTAAAAAACTCGGTTTCTGAGAGTTGGAGGGCGGAGTGTCCGGTGAGATTGACTCGCGCCACCAGTGCTTTGGGCAAAACAGACTCCGATCGCATCAGAACCTAGTACAATAGCTTTGTGTTTGAGGAATAAATAAAACCAATCGGCGCTAAATACCGGACTCGACAAAGAATTATTTACCGGGCCGCAGAACACAAAACATCGGTCAATATTTAGAAAAGCGGATTCACAGGTGAAACGAAGGTCTTTGCTATTGGGCGCAGCCACCCTAACTTTAAGTCAATTGGCCGCAGGGTGCGAGTCGAAGCCCACTCTCAAAATTCGATCGCTCAAAAACGGTATTCCAGCCCAACTCGCAAGCAAATTTAGCCGCGACTTACAACCGTCTCCGGTTTTGCAGGTAACGCAGGAAGCACAATTAAAAGAATTATTCGCTTTGTTGCAAAAGTGGAAACGGACACCCGCAGCCAAAAATCAAGCTGACTTGGTGATGTTGGGAGATTATTGGCTGACTGTGGCAATTCGGCAAAAATTGATTCAGCCGATCGATCCTGCTACAATTAATAATTGGTCAAAATTGCCCGAAAGATGGCAAAAACTCGTCAGACGCAACGATGACGGTCAATTAGACGCTAAAGGTAAAATTTGGGCTGCACCTTACCGCTGGGGAAGTACGGTAATAGCCTATCGTACCGACAAATTTAAGGCTTTGGGGTGGACTCCGACAGATTGGAGTGACTTGTGGCGAGTCGAATTGCGCGATCGAATTTCGCTACCGGATAGTGCAAGAGAAGTTATCGGTTTAACCTTAAAAAAACTCGGCAAATCTTACAATACGCAGCAATTAGATCAAGTTCCAAACCTCAAAAAAGAACTGGCAAACCTGCACCAACAAGCTAAACTTTATAGTTCCGATTCTTACTTGCAACCCTTGATTTTAGGCGATACTTGGTTAGCCGTCGGTTCCTCTGGCGATGTGCTGCCACTGTTGCAAACTCAAAGCGATATTGCTGTAGTAATTCCTGCTTCTGGAACTGCGCTTTGGACTGATTTGTGGGTACAACCCGCATCAGGAAAGCCAGTTTCTTTAGCAGAAAAATGGATTAATTTTTGCTTGCAGCCTCAAATTGCTCCTCAATTGTCTTTGCTGGCTAAGGCTAGTTCGCCGATAATTGTCGGCATGAAACCGGAGGATTTGCCGACAGATGTTCGCAATAATTCTGTGTTGTTACCGGAGGCTAAGATTCTTGCTGCTAGCGACTTTCTGCTGCCTTTCGGGGATGCGGGGATTGCACAATATCGATCGCTTTGGCAAGAAATTCGACAAGTAGTTAAAACCAAAGAAACTGGGTTTTTTAGCTGATCTGCGGACTACAGCGAAGAATTTTTGTCAAAAAAACCGGTTTCTGCCCCCACGGTATTACTTTAAAAGCCTTTGATTTTGCCTCGAAGACCCGGATTTGAGAGAGATTCTAAGTCTATTTTACAGGTTAGCCGATCGCCCTTGCACGAATAAATCGCCAAAGCCGTCCCTTGACGGTTGCAAACTCGCAGATTGTAGCCGTATTCGCTCGACACAGTGCCGAAGCGGTTGACAAACTGATAGCGTTCGATATAGTCTAGCAAACTCCACAGTTGGCGGTTGACGATGATGATTACCAAAGCGTTATCGCGATCGACAAACCAGCGATCGAGCAATTTACCACCAAACTGTTTTTCTGCTAACCACAGACTCGGCACGCTTGGTTCGGTTTGCGACAGTGGTGGCGACGGGAAATTAGCAGCATCTCCAGTCGGGCAGACTGGCTGCTGGGAGAATGCCGCAGATTGTCCCCACAGCAAGGCTGTGATGCAGGTAGAACTGGCAATTAGGAACAAAAATAAACTTTTTGTCAAAATGCTATCTCTGCGGCGGGAAACTTGATTTTTGGGGCGAAATTTGCGGTTATTCATCATATTTTATTGCTACAAAATCATTAAAATTCCGATCGCCTAAACAACGAAGCAGGCAGAAAAGCCGTAAAAGTAGAACCACAATCTAACTCGCTGCTAACTTCAATATCACCGCCCATCATCTGACAAAAACGCTGGCTGATAGTCAATCCCAAACCAGTACCGCCGTACTTGCGAGTAGTTGAATTGTCCGCTTGAGTGAAAGGTTGAAACAGTCGCTCTTGCTGTTCTTTTGTCATGCCGATGCCCGTGTCAGTCACTCGAAAAATTAAATATTCCGAATCCAAAATTAACATTTGAACAACTCGCGGTTGATATTTGTTTTTTAACTCTTCGCTGGTAATTCTTTCGACAGTAAGTACGATCGCCCCATTAGTAGAAAATTTAGCAGCATTGCTCAGCAAATTTAGCATTACCTGCCGCACTTTCATCAAATCGCCGTGCATAGCGCCGATATTGTCAGCAATCAATACTTCCAAAGTATTAGCCTTTTTATCCATTAACGGTTTGATAGTTGTTTCCACCTCCTCGATTAAGCCGCCAACATCGAAGCTTTCGAGATAAATCTCCATCTTGTCAGCTTCAATTTTGGAAATGTCCAGAATGTCGTCAATCAGTCGCAGCAAGTGTTTCCCAGCAGTGCGAATTTTGTCTAAATCCGAGACTACCTCTAAGTTACCTAACTCTTCGGCATCTTCCACCAGCATATCGCTGTAGCCGATAATCGCATTCAGGGGAGTCCGCAACTCGTGGCTCATGTTTGCTAGAAAAGCACTCTTGGCGCGGTTGGCGACTTCTGCCGCTTCTTTGGCCAACTGCCACGCTTCCTCAGCGTCTTTGCGATCGGTGATATCCCGCAACGTTGCCACCACGGCTTCCACGCTGCCGTCTGTGGCACACAACGGGCTGAGAATGTACTCGTAGTCCCGAATTCCCCAGGCTGCGGTGGGGACTATTACTTCGCCTTTCACAGGCTCGGATGTGGCAAATATGCGATCGCACTCTTCATGAACCCGCTGCATAATTTTTGGTGGCCAACCTAATTCCTGCCAGGTTTTGCTAATCATTTCTCTGGGGTTCATGCCGGCAGCTTGGGCGGCGGTGCGGCTGACATAGGTGTATTTTCCCGATCGATCTACTAGAAAAATTAGATCAAGGGAAGCGCTGAGAATGCCGTCAACTGTTCTGGCGTGTCGCGCTACTTGAGCCGTCATTTGTCTGACTGTGATCGCGCCGCGGGCTCTAGCCGCCAGTTCAAACTGCAAGAGTTCATTGGCTTGTTTGAGGAATAGCGTGCGCTGTTCGACTTCTACTTCTAGTTCTGCTTTAGCTTTTTCTAGGGTGAGTTCGGCTTTTTTGCGATCGCTCACATCTGTAGAAATTGTACCGACTGCATAAGCTTTGCCTTTGGAGTTGCAGAGGGGAAATTTCAGAGAAATATAAGTGTGCGGGCCGTCGTCTTGAGGGATGATTTCTTCGAGGGTTAGAGGCGATGAGGATTCGAGAACTTTCAGGTCATTTTCTCGCAATGCTGCTGAAGAGTCTTCGGGAAAAATATCGCCGTCGGTTTTCCCTGTTATTTGCTCTTTTGCGATGTCGAACAAATTGTCAAAATGGCGGTTGGTGAGTAGGTATTTTCCCTCAACATCTTTGATGTAAATTACTGCTGTTGAGTTGTCTAAAATCGCTTGCAGCAGTGCTTCGCTCTTGCGCAGGGCTTTTTGAGTGTTTTGGCGATCGAGCATTTCTGGCTGCAATTCCCAGTTGAGGCGATTTAAGTCTTGCCAAGCTTCCTGGACTTGGTTTAAGGCGATCACGCTTTTTTCTACTTCTGTATTTGCCGGCCGCGAATGGTTTGAGACGGAGTTGGCGGGCAATTCTAGGGGTTGGAAAACGAGCGGGATCTGGGGATTTGCGATCGGGCGAGCGGCCGCCAATTTTTTATTATATCGAAAATCTACGGCTAATTGACCATCTAAACTCGATTTTTTAGGGAATAAATCGGGGAATTCGTCGAAATTTAAATTTTCATAAATTAGACCAAACTTCCGGGTTCGCTGCGGCGGTTCCGCGCTGGAATTAGAGGGCCAATTCCCGTCTGCTGTTGATAAATTTGAGTTAGCTGGTTTGGCAATCCGGCGGGTGACTGCAACTGCCAAGGCGAGGGGGGCGGCGGCAGACAGTGCCAACAGCAGCCAATTGTTGCCCCACCAAGTTGCGATCGCAGTTTGTGGCATTCCCCGAACTAAAATTGCTCCAGGTTTTCCGGCTAAATTGTCCAGGGATTGAGCAGCCACTGTATAAGTTTGACTGCCTATTTGTATTTGCTGGGCGACTGGTTTTCCTGCGGCGGCGAGTGCAGATTTCAGGAGAGATTGGTCGGCTAGGAAGTCTGGCAACTCTTGATTTTTTGTAAATGCTTGCGAACTTGCCAATACAAATTTGCCGTCAGTTGGCACGGAGTAGATAGCGCGATATCCGCCTTGTAAATTGACGATTTCGCTGCTAGCAACTGCCGCCGTTTGGCTGAGAACTTTTCCTAACACTAAGGCAGCAATCACTGTCTGAGTTTTTGGATCTTTTACGGGAATTGCTGTGTAGCGGACGAGGACGCTACCGTCTCCCGCAGCGCGCGGCAAAGATCCCAATTGTTTCTGAACTTCAGATTTAGCAATTATTTCGCTGGCGGTTATTGGCTTTTTGGCAGCAAATACTCGATTGACTATTTTTTGCAGGTTAAAACTTTTTTCCTTCTGCTTGGGGTTGACGCTAACAACAATCTGCCCGTTTTTTCTAACTAAGGCAGCACTATCTATTTCCCCTGTTTTGACTTGATTTTCCAAAATTTGCTTGACAGATTTTTGCAAATATGATATTTCATTGCCGCTGTTGTAAGCTGAGGCTATTTGGGCGATAGTTTGGCTGTCAGAGGATTTTTGCAAACTGAATGCAGCGCGATCGAGTTGAAGATTGTAGTTACTTTCACTCAGGCTCAGTTCAGATTTAGCTTGATTTTGCAGTTGATTGTTGCCAACAGTCGATGTTAGCCAAAGTATTCCTCCCGTTAATCCGACTGGCAAGATTGTTTGTAAAGCCAGGAATCCAATTAGCTGGTTTTTAGTGACAGATAAGTTGTAGATGCACGGCCTGAAAGCTGGTTTCAATCTTTCGGAAGTCGCAACTTGAGTGGGTTGCAGACAATTTGGCTGGTTATCGTTTAACTGAGTTTGAGCCATAGTAGTAGATGCTGAATCGGTTTTAGATGACAGGCGACAAATTAATCTGGAACCATCAATTTTAGATTTTACATTTTAGATTAAATTCAGTTAATCACTCATCAGAAAATTGTTTGCTCTCGCCTGGCCAAACAAAGCAATAAATGACTGGGTATTTTCCAAGGAATCGAGTTTCTGGCTGTGCAAGCAATTTTTTTTATTTAGTTGTTTTCACATATGCTATCGGCAGCTATTTAAAGTTTGTTGGGCTCATCCCCATGAGAGCTTTTACAGGAGTGCGAGCATCTTGCTCGTTAGAGATATATAGGCAAGCGAGAATTTTGCTAGCACTCCTCAAAAACGCTGTTCACAAAATCGGGATGCTGCCGCAGACAGTCGGAAAGCTAGGTAGTTTGGCGATCGACTAGATCGTAAATCCACTTAGAAAAAGTCTAACTTAATTGTTGTAACACTTAGATCAGCTCGATCGCCCTTTTCCCTGCTTCAGCTTTTTTTCAATCCCATAACCGCCTGCCCGCTTTGCCGCCCAGTCGCTGATGAGTATCTTTGAGCAAAGTTGGGATGTCCAACTCTTCGGGACACCTGGGCAAACATTCGCCACAATCGTTGCAGCGGTTGCCTTTGCTGCCAGGAAACCAGTGTCCGGCATTTTCAAACATAGCATAGCGGTATTTGCCAAAGTCAGTCATGTCGCACCCAACGGCGAGATTGCGGAGTCGCAATACTTCGGGAATGTTGATGTTTTCCGGGCAAGGTAAACAGGCATAGCATTGGCTACATTTGTCGGTTTTCAAACGATCGGCAATAACTGATTCTAGCCTCACAAACTGAGCGATTTCGGCATTGGTGAGGGGAAAGTCGCGATCGCAATATTTCAGAGGTTCGTCTAATTCTGTCGGATTTGCAGCCCCCACACTGAGAGTTCCAATTCTAGTATCGCTCAGTAAAAACCGATAGTTCAACTCTAAAGGCGAAAAAGGCGAACACAATTGTGCGAGAGTTTCCGGGGGCGTGTAGAGTTGCCCTCCTTTATCTGCCGGGGAAATGATGAAAACGCCCATATCTTTGTGCTTGGCGAGTTCAATTGCCGGGGCGTTGCGCTGAAAAAAATAGTAATAATGCAGATTGACAAATTCAAACAAATCTGTATTGATTGCAGCCAAAATCAGATCCAGAGGCCCGTGAGTCGAGAAACCGACGTGCCGAATTCTGCCATCAGCGAGGGCTTTTTGTACAGCTTTTATGCAGCCTGTGGGCGATCGCACGATCGCCAAATGTTCCCAAGTATTCAAACCGTGAATTGCCAGACAGTCGATATAGTCTAGATTCAGACGTTTGAGGGACTCATCAATGCAGCGTTCAGTTGCAGCAGCATCGTCCGTTGGGGGGATTTTCGTAGTGACGTGGAAGCGCGATCGATCGACAGACAACCCAGCTTTGAACGCCGCGCCGAGATATTCCTCGCTGCAACCGTAACCCGCCGCCGTTTCCAGGTGATTGATTCCCAGAGACAGGGCCTGCCGTACAGTCTGGCAGGCAATTTCCTCAGAAGCCAAATAGCGCATGGTTCCCAAGGAAAATACAGACAGGTGCAAGTTAGTTTTGCCAAACCGTCGATAGCGCATAAATGTTACGAGGAAGTTTCGCCCTGACTGAAACCGCTTCTCTTGATCAAATCCTCTGGGCGGAGGTTTGAGATAAATTCGCGAAAGGCCCGGCGTTCGGCCTCATCAGCATCTCGATCGACCGGTATGGAAGCATCGGCGACGACTTCTTCCATCACCCAGATGGGGCTATTCGTGCGTATGGCCAGGGCGATCGCGTCGCTGGGCCGGGCATCGATTTCTTTTTTTACTTCACCCTGACGGACGATTAGGACGGCATAGAACGTGTTATCTTGCAGCGAGTGAATCACTATTCGCTCCAAGGTCAGGCTCCAGGCCTCTAGGAAATTGACCATCAAATCGTGAGTTAAAGGTCGAGGAGGCTTGTGGCCTTCTAGCGCACTAATAATAGCCTTTGCCTGCTCCTGACCGATATAAATAGGCAAAGCGCGTCGCTCGGTAGAGTCTCTCAATAGGACAATAGGGCTGCGCGTGGCTGCATCTAAGGCAATTCCAGCGACTTTCATTTCAATCATTCGATCGGCCTCATAGAATTAAGACACTGCAAGGCGGTAGAGAACTTGGACATAATAGATGACCTAAATCCAGTATGACTCGATCTTCCCCTGAATCTACAACCGATCGGCATCAGTCGATTTTAGATTTGAGATTTTAGATTTGAGATTGACTCTACACAAATACAGGGACAGCGGGACGGTAAAAGCTCCTGCGTCTGCTTTGTGTCTGTGGTTTGATGTAAATAAGCGATCGACTACAAAAAAATAACTATGTTTACAGGACTAATTCAATCTCTCGGAAAGCTGAAGTCGCTAGGCAACGACTACTTCCAAATTTCCTGCACCTCAAGTAACTCCTACCAGATTTTACAAGATTTAGCCATTGGCGATAGCGTAGCCGTCGATGGAATCTGTTTGACGGTAGTAGAAGTTCTGCCCGCGAAGGGTTTTGTCGCCGTCGCTTCCCCAGAAACCCTGCGCCGCAGCACTCTGGGTTCATTCCCCGATGCTTGGGTGAACCTAGAAACCTCCCTGCGCGCCGGTAGCAAATTGGGCGGACATTTTGTAACTGGACACGTAGATGCGATCGGCACTTTAGCAACATCAACCCAAACCGCCAACGCTTGGGAGATGCGGTTTACAGCCCCACCAACAGCCAATGCAGCATGGCAACGTCAAATCTCGCCCTACATTGTGTCCAAAGGCAGCATCGCCGTCAACGGCATCAGCTTAACCGTAGCAGATTGCGATGATGACGGAAATTGGTTTGAAATTGCCGTAATTCCGCACAGTTTTTCCGAGACAAACCTCAGCTATTTGCAACCAGGAAGTTTAGTCAACTTAGAAGCAGATATTCTCGGTAAATACGTAGCCAAATTTCTCCGCAGTGGCTCAAAATCCCATCCCGAACCCTGGGAAGAAAACCCTGCAATCAACAGTTTGGGAACAATTACCCCTGAATTTTTAGCTGAACACGGATTTATGTAATTTTTCAGGTACGTGCGAAATTGTAATGTGCGTCAGCCACGAATTATTTTATCAATGATTAACGGCTCAAAGCTGACGCAACCTACCAACTACTAACTCGGCTTTTCTCTCTGCGTTCTCTGCGCTCTCTGCGGTTCATTAATAAAAATCTATTCCTCAACAAAAACATTTTTCTCCCAAAACAATCCCGCAGCAATTCCCGCTTGAGAAACTAAAAACAAAGCTGCAATTAATAGCCTTTGAATACCCGAACCGTGAAACAATGGATAAGTTAGCAAATTTAGATAAAATGACGGATGTTGCCCTTTCCCCTTCGCCCCGTGTTTCGAGACAATTTCCCCAAACAAAAAAGCACCTCTACCGTAATTGAATTGTTGCCGCCAAAATTTGCCCAGAGTTAGTGCGTGGGAGTGATAGACTATAACTTCGGGAGCGTAGACCGCGCGGCCTCCCAAATTGAGCCAGCGAAAGCAAAATTCCCGGTCTTCTCCAGCCGCTAGCGAAAAAGTCGTGTCAAACCCGCCGATTTGTTGGAAAGCCTCAGCAGAAAGGGCAAAATTGTTAGAAGTGAAAAATTGCGCGCGATCGCCTATAGCATTATAATAACTGTAAAGGTAATCGATCAGTTGCTGGCTGGCAGTAGAATAGATGTTATCCGGCAGTGCGTTAACAGTTCGACCTCCGATTAAGCAATCTGGTGTTTCCCCAAATCGCTTTTCCAGATTTTGCAGCCAATCTGCCGCCACAGTACAGTCATCATCTGTAAACACTACAAATTTGCCCTCTGCTGCAAAAGCCCCAGTATTTCGCGCCGTTGCGGGGCCGGAGTTTGGTTGTGTCAGAAGTATGAGATTTAGTTGACTTTGAAAAGGGTAAATTGTAGTTTCTACAGATATTTCGGTGCTATCATTGACGACAATCACTTGAAACCGATCGCGCGGATATTCTAGTTCCACAAAAGACTGAAGACACTGCGCTAATTTGTCCGGGCGATTGTAAGTCGGAACTATAATTGAAAATAGAGTTTTAGCTTGGTTCATTATAGAAGAAGGAAGAAGGAAGAAGGAAGAAGGAAGAAGCAAGAAGGAAGAAGCAAGAAGGAAGAAGGAAGAAGCAAGAAGGAAGAAGCAAGAAGGAAGAAGGAAGAAGGAAGAAGGAAGAAGGAAGAAGCAAGAAGGAAGAAGGAAGGCTTGAGTTTGTAGGGTGCGATCGAGGGGGGAAATTATTGAGTAGGCGATCGCCAAATTCAGCCCTGACACACCCTACAATAACTTAGTTCACTGGTGATCTTCGGTGGGATACAAATTCAACCGCTGCGCAGTGCACACCCTACGAAGGGAGAAATGCTATTTTATTTTTTTAAGCGATATAATACCGACTCAGTATTAAAATCTTTGCCGAAAACTGGTTCCAGCGGGCCTTCGGGACTTGTCAGCCAAGATAAAGCTAGTTTGGTGTATTCGTCCATCTCAGTCAGGGGGCCGAATGCCACCATCGTAATTTTATTTTTGTGTAGGTTGTCAATCCATGCCGGAAGTCGATCGGCTCTAAACGGCACATATAAAACTTTTCTGTCCAAATTTCTCCCGTAAAACAGGTAACTGCGGGAACTCAAAAAGAAGCCGATTTTTTCATTTGGTACTGTATTTTTATCAATATACTCGTAAATGCCACGATACAATTCGGCGCGAGCAACATCTCGCTTTTCCCTCGCTACCCAACCAGCACTTACCATTAATGCTATACAGGCGCAAAATATTATTATGTAACTCGACTTTTTCAGGCTGGCGAGTAGATTTTTTAACCAGATTAAACTGGGATTCTGCTTAAATATAATCCAACCCAGCAGCAGGAATCCAAGATAAATTAATGGGTATATTCCTAAAGATAGCAAACTGGGAGCTAATATTTTTATTATATTATTGATGGCTTCCCCGATATTAGATTTAAACTGATCGATCAATCCGCTTCCCCAAACAATACTGTTTCCTGTAAAAGAAGCATTTTTAATCAGGTCAAAAATTGTGTTACTAACAATGCCGGAAATACTGCTAATTAAAACAATTGCTACAATTACTTGCTTGCGAGTTTTCAAGAGAGTTGCGGTTGCTGCTGCTGCGATTCCTAGTAAGCTTAAAAAGGGAAAGCCGTATCTGAGATTAAAACCTAGTATAGGGCTGAGTTGACCGATCGACTCTCCGGCCGTCCCGGAGGTGTAAGGTGTAATAAGATACAGAATTCCGGTGCTGGCGAGAACTACGGTTAAGATGACATTATTTTGATTAATTATTCTAGTTTTATGTTTGATCAAGGCTAGAGGTGCTGCTAATACCTGAAGTGCGATCGCCAGAAATGGCAGTTGCAATCTAATGAGGATTTGCAAGCCGAGTGTTTGCCAGTGGGAAATATTGCTGGGATTAAATTGAGCTGCTAAGGTGCTTTGCCAAATCTTCAAAAGTGGCGAAGCTGGGGGCGCAGGTATGGTAGGTATTGGCTGCTGTACGGGAGGTTTTGGAGACGGCGTTATGGTCGGTTTTGGGGATGCTACGGGAGGTTTTGGAGGCGGTACGGGAGACGGTAAGGGAACAGAGGGAACAGGCTGTAAGGGAATGTTAATCTCGCGGGAATCACTAACAGGATAATTGATATGCAGCAAGTTTCTTGCATACCAAAAACCTCCTAAAAACAAGCAGCAAAGTATGCCGCACAGCAAGACTGGTTTGATGTGGCGAATTCTAAAATTAGTTAGTGTATAATTTTTATTAACGGCCAATCTTTTAATTTCTAATATTCCTAATCCTCCTAAAAGGCAGAATGTATAAACTAATCCGGTGATTTTAATTCCGGCTAGCATTCCTACGGTTGCCAAAAATAGGGATAACTCGGATTGCGATCGGCTGCTATGATAGGATAAACCTAGATACAAACCTACTGTAAAGATTGCAGCTAGCGGTAAGTCTGGGTGAATGGTATTAACTTGGTTGAGCACCATCGGTACTGTCAATACTAAAGATGCTGCTGCCATGCCGTTAATGCGGCTTGATCCAAACTTTATGCTCAATAGATAGACAGAAATTCCTTCAAGTACCCAGGCAATTAGGCTGGGAAAAGCTGTGAGAAAGTCTTCCCTGAATGGGAGTACACACAAAGCAGATAAAATGTGCCAATTGTACGGATATATTCGTGCTTGTTCGTGATCGAAAATCCAATTTCCAGCGGGATCTAATAATGTAAGTGAATGGGTTTGATACCATCGGGCGATCGCAGGTAGATGAAACCACAATGAGTCATAATTGGTTGTGGGCTTGGTGGCGAGAGTTTCCCACAGCACAAATCCTGCAAAAGCGGCGGCACTGATAATCAGGAGTTCGGATTTGCCGAGAGGTTGCTTGAGTTGGAGAATCTGCCAACGCGAGGAGCCGAAATCTAGGCTTTTTTTGGCGGAAATCAGGATTGAGCCGATCGCACAAATCAACATTTCTGCTATAATGACTTGAGCGAGACTTAGGCGATCGACACTCCCTAAAATTAAACCGATACAAACTTGTGCAATACTCCATCCCGTCAGGAGTACGAGGAGAAAATGGGGAAATGAATAGTTATTGTTTTCCTTCTGATTCTCGAAGGCCAGAGATAAGCTTAGGGGAATCGGGCCGACTACAATAATCAGAAATAAAATTAATTCCCACAAATACTGCGCTATTAGCATACGCTGCAAATTACCAATTTTTGTCGGCTCGCGAGTCCGTTCCAAAAAACATAAATTTTCTTGCGGGGTGGGCGAATAACCCGCCCCCTAAAAAAAATTCATCTAGCCAATCCCCAATTTTTACCTGCTAGCTTGCTTCTGAATTTTGGGTTTGGAGGCTTCCTTATCCTTCGGCGCAGAAGTTTCAGCTATTAAGAGTTCCGGGAATGGCGGCTGGAGGTTGTGAACTTCGATGTCCATTCCCAGGGGCAGAGGTGGAAGCTGGGGCATATCGTTTTCCAAATCCTTGAGTCCCTTAGCGCTTTGTGTTTCCACGAATTTCGGCATTTGGGGTATTTTGGCGGTTTCCAATGTGCCGATCATTCTTGCCACAGCGAATTCTAGCTGAGCACCGGGGTCGATCGCCACCCAACCCTGATCGGTCATTTGCCGAATCTCGAAGTGGAGGTGAGGCCCTGTAGACATTCCTGTGCTACCGACGCGGCCGATAGTTTCTCCCTGTTTCACAAACTCTCCGGGCTTGACAAACAGTTCCGAAAGGTGTCCGTAGAGCGTTTCCTGAGACTCTTTTTTGTGGTTGAGAACCACTGTTAAACCGTAGCCACCTAACCAATCGGCGATCGCCACTTGACCGGCATAAGCTGCGAGTACGGGCGTTCCCATCTCGGCACCCAAGTCTGTGCCGGTGTGAAACCTACCGTAGCCACTAACTGGATGAGTCCGCCACCCAAAGGGCGAAGTAATTTCCGCAGCAATCGATAGGGGAAACATCAGGCTAGTGTTGCCATTTCCGGGTTTACCTAAAGGACGCGGGGTGAGATTGTAGTAAGCAAAACCTGTATTGCTGCTGCTGCTGACACTAATCGCACCGACTTGCACCGGGCCGAGTCCCATGCTGGGTTCGGGGGGGGCAGCGGCGTAGGCTGCCGTGTTAACGGAGTATCCGGGGTTGGCGGGGTATCCGTTGTCTGCCGAGTAGCGCGGAGGTGTGTAAGCAGATTCCGACTGGTTTTCCTGCCCCCAAAGCTTGTTGCCTATGTATTCAACGGCTTGACCTACTTTACCGACAGGATTTCCGCTATTGTTTCCGGCGACAGTTCCCCGAATATTGCCCGGAAGGTTCGGAACAGTTCCGGGAAGGCTTTGTGGCAGATTTCGAGGAGGTGGGGTTGCAATATAAGCGCCACCTGCGCGGGGAGTTTGCGGGCTGTAGCTGGGTTCTCCAGCGATCGGAGTTTCTGGGCTGTAGCTGGGAGGGGCTGCTTCTGCTGTCACGGGTTCGGAAACAGCAGCAGGCCCGCACCCACCGCCAACTTCTTGGCAGCCGGTCGATCGTGATCGTTCTGCAAACTCGATGGTTGTCGGCGCTTCGTAGCCACTTTCAGCGCCAACGCTGTAGTCGGTTTGGTCGGCAGCGCGTGCTTCTGGGTTAACTGGCGCTTCAAAAGGAGGTTCTTGGGCCGTCGCTTCTGGTAGGGGAATCAGCGCGGGCTCCGGTAGGTAAAATTGGGCCGGAGGTTGTTCGGTGACGTAATCTGGCGATCGGGCTGGAACTTCTGCCTGGGGTTCAGGATCTGGTTCTCGCTGTTCTTGGGCTGAGGGTTCCGGGGGCGCCAGAGGTGCTTCAAATAGTGGCTGAAGTTCTGCTGCGCCGGGGAGGGCTTGTTCTGCTGGTGGAGTTTCGCTTTGGGCCCAAACTATGCCTTTGCTGAGCAGTCCCAGACTGGCAAGGCAACCTAGTCCCACCAGCAGTGAGCGTTCGGACAAAAGGCGCGATCGAGTCCGGGCGCTTGTAGGGTTCTTTTTTTGCTGTTTGGTGTTCAAATTGGCTGTTATTTGCTTGTCTGGAACTGGTTTCACGATTTTTTTTTCCCAACTCTACAGGGGGGCGCAAGGAGATCAAGGTCAGGATCGAATCTATTGCAATCCTTTTATTTAATACAGACCTAATTGATTTTACCGGGCTTGAGGCAATTTTTTTTTCGCGAGTAGAACAAGTACAGAATGCCACTGTGTCGATTCGCGATCGATGCCCTGGTTTTTTTGATCCCGATTTTACTGCCAACTCGTCTGTGACGGCCACAATGATAATAACGCTTTGGCGTTCGCGTGTGTGCATTAGTTGCCTATATTTCTCGGTTATCCAAAATTTCGGCGCAGTTAGCCGCCGATCATCATTAGTGTCAACTTAAGCCTGAAACCATTGAAAAATCTCGTTTACCGTCTCTTGCCAGATCTCGGTTTTTTGGTAAAAGTCTGATCCCATAAAAGTTTGAAATTTTCAGGGCTAAAAGTCTAAAATCTTTGTACTGTCTAGGTTTGCTCGGTTTTGCAAGGACAAAATCTACACCTGTCAGGCAGATCTGGCAAGAGACGGTAAACAGTATTCTCTGAGTACATTTGACCTTAAATTGACATGAATGGCCGCCGAGTCATCCCGATTTTTTGATTTAAGCCGATCGCCCATTTAAACATTAGTCGCCAAAATTGTTGATTGTTTAGAATACAAGCTAATTGATGTGCTTGGGGAAGGATAAGTTTCATGAGTGTAGCTGGCGATCGCTTGACAAATTTTTCTGACTCTGAATGTACCGGACAACCTGACGGTATCAGTTGGCAGTGGCAGCAGAGTGCCGAAGGCTTGCCCTATCTGACTTGCAGCTTGCTCGATCGGTGGTCTCACGGCTTTTTTACTCGTGATTTCTCGCCGCGCGGCCCGATCGATCTCACGGAAGTTCTCGCACCAGGCTCTCCGGTTTACCGTCTCCAACAGGTACATGGCAATGTGGTACTCCAAACAGATCAATTACCCCCGGTTGTGGCTCTAGACGCAGAAAATGCTACCCCAACCTATGCTGAGGCTGATGGTTTGGTAGCTTCGCGAGATTTTGAGGCGGTGTGGGTTTGCTCGGCTGACTGCGTACCGGTGCTGATTGCTGACAGCGGCACGGGACTCGCTGCCGCCGTTCACGCTGGTTGGCGCGGCACTGCTGCTAAGATATTACCAGAGGCGATCGCTCAACTTTTGGCCGTCGGCAGTCAACTAGAAAATCTGAAGATTGCTCTGGGGCCGGCGATCGCTGGAGAGGTTTACCAGGTATCTGTGGAAGTGGCAGCCCAATTGGGAGCCACGATTGCTCCTAAGAGTGCTGTTAGTGCAACAGCCGACGGCATTCTGGATTTTTTACACCAACTACCCGAATCGCCTGTGTTGACCGATCCAGAACCGGGAAAAGTACGGTTGGATGTTCGTCTCTGCAATGCTCTGCAATTGCAGCAGTTGGGAATTAATTCTTCTCAAGTGGCGATCGCTCCTTTCTGTACTTATTCTGACTCGGCTCGCTTTTTTTCCTACCGCCGCGATCGACTAAAAAAAATCCAGTGGTCGGGAATTGTCAGCGACTCTAACACAAGTTCCCGCTAAAGGCATTCGGCACAAGGTAAAATTTTAGATAGCCTGTTCTAAAAATAACAATCTAAATAAAAATCTTTGGATTGACAAATTTTTATTTCGGAATGCCGAATGCCTTCTACCTTCTAGCCTCGTTTCGTTGCAGCCCTCTCAGGTCTAAAGACGCTGAGTTTTCCGCATACCCAAAAGTTTTATGAGTGAGCAAACTCCCTATCAACTGCTTGAAGTCGATGAAGATGCTTCCTTTGATGAAGTGCAAGAGGCCCGCACCCGTCTAGCCGAGCAGCACAGCGGCGACAAGAAACGTTTGGAATCGATCGAAATTGCTTACGACGCGATTCTCATGGATCGCCTCCGTCAGCGACAAGAAGGGAAAATTAAAGTGCCCGAACGCATCCGCTTTCCTGAGCGTTTGACTCCCCCACCCGCCAGCTTTACTCCGTCTGCTCCGTCGGGCAGCCCAGCTTGGTTGCAGCGGCTAATCGATACTCCTAGTCGATCGGATATTTTGTGGCCGGCTGGAGTTTATGCGGGGTTGGGCGGACTAAGTATTTATCCGGCGGCTAATGATTCTTTACTACAGTTGACTCTGGCTCTTGGGGTCGGCTCTTGTCTTTATTTTGTTAATCGCAAGGAACAAAAATTTGGTCGGGCTGTGCTACTAACTGTGGCTGGCTTGGTTATAGGCTTGGTGCTGGGAGGCCTTTTGGGCCCTTTGCTCAGTACGGCATTTATCTCAACAGAGAAACTTATTGCTTTGTTTACGTTTTTAATTCTGTGGCTGGTCAGCGGTTTTCTGCGATAGTCAGTTGTCAGTTGACAGTTGACAGTTGACAGTTGGCAGTGGTTAATTATTGTTATTGATTAATTGTTATTGGTTGGTTCGTAGTTTTCAGGTGTTAGTAGTTAGTTGATTGTTACCAATTACCAATTACCAATTACCAATTACCAATTAACAATTACCAATAACTAATGACTGTTTACTAATGATTGATGACTGTTGACAACTGACAACTGACAACTGACTAATGACTATCTAAAATAATCTCAACTGCTTCACTCAAATTATTAGCAATTAAATCCGGTTGGTACATTTCTAGTTGAGTGCGATCGCGAATTCCGCACAACACACCAATTACCTTGACACCGTGGGTTTTTGCCGCGATGATATCCGCCTCAGTATCCCCCACCATCCAGAGATCAGAAGCCGGCGGCAGTTCAGCCAAAGCTCTTGCCATCAGCAGCGGCTTATCTTTAACATCCCCAGTTTTGACGTAATCGTTAGGGAGGCAATAGCGGCGGTTTTCTGGGAAAAAATGCCCTAAATTGCAGCGGTTAAAAGCTTCGTCTAGTTCCCTGACGCGGCGCATGGTCATCACCGCTAAGTCTACTCCAGCGCGCTGCACCTTTTCGAGCGTTTCCACGGCGCTGGGAACTGGTCGATCGTACATCAGGAACGGCAACGTGTGGACAGTTTGACGGCGTTTCTGGGCAAATTCGACGGCTTGGGCTGCATCTAATCCTGAGAGGATGCCGATTTCGCTTTCGGGAACCCGCGCCCGCTTCATGTTCCAAAACTCGGCTTTCGGGAGTTCGTGCACTGCTTGGCCCTCACGCTGAGTCTCGGCCAGACACTGCTGATAAACTCGGTAATAGCGATCGGACACATCCATGATCGGGCCATCAAAGTCGGTAATAAGTCTCAGCATTGAGCAGAATATTTTTAAGATTTTATACAAATTGTTACAGATTATATCACTTCAAGGTCACAGCTCCTTTACAAAAATTGACACAAATACCCAGGGGAGGTAAGGTCTATAGGAATGTTGCTAATTAAAGGCAACAGTTTAATTCAACTGTGCCAATCACCAACTGTAGCGGTTGTAACAAATATCAGGGAATCTACAATTTAAGATATGTTGCATAAATACGGCTAACCGCTACGTATTGTTAATAAATCAAAACCTCAATCGAGGCTGATTTTTACTAAGCTTGCTCACAAAAAAAGTGGGTTTAATTAATATTGTTACATTTCTAAAATACAAAAAAACTGCTTGGAGAATCCAAAATTTATTGTGTCGATCAATTAGCCAGCCCGAATAGTTACTGGCATCCACCAATATCAAAACTTTCCTGACAAATAGCAGCCAAACAACAACTAACTTTATCTCCCAACCATTAAGTGTGATGATCTACAATAGCGAAAGGCTCCCAAAATTAAGTTTACAGATTAGTTCCCAAAATATTAATAATCTGCTTGACAAACTGTTGTCCTTGCGTCGCATTGAATACCTCGCAGTTGATCGACAACTTAAAATTCTAGAAACATCCTTAAACGTGCAAGAGTTGGCCGACATTCCTGATGGGGTCGAAAAAGGAAAAGATTTGCGCGATAGTTTTCCCGAACTGATCGGAATCGAAGAAGTGCTAGACGATATTCTTGAACAACGACAGCCAATTTTTCAATTAAAATCAGTAACAAAAATTTTAACTAATGGCTCTTATTTGTATCTAGATTTATATTTGTTTGCTCAGAAAAATCACCTGAAACCTGAGAGATTGATTGTTTTATGCGAAGACGTAACAGACACTGCTGCGCTTCAGCAAAGTATGGTTCAGGCAGCAAACGAAAACAGTATTAAAGTTAATTCCTTGGTGAGCGCTCGCGATTATATTGACAAAATTGTTAACTCTATCAATGATATTTTATTGGTGACAACGGAAGCGGGAAAAATCAAAAAAGTGAATAAATCCACCGAATTATTATTTGGATATACCCAATCAGAATTAATCGGTAAACCCATCTCGATGATTACGGCTGACGAGGAATTATTGCGTCAAGTTAGCCAGCTACTTCCTGAACTTAAAAATGAATCTTGGCATCAAGTAAAAGTAGCTTGTACAACTAAAAAAGGTTCAAAGCTGACAGTTGCATTTTCCTGCTCTACGATCGAGACCAGCATAGAAAGCCAGCACTCAGACAACAAAACCACCATACAAGATTTTGTCTATGTGGGCAGGGATATCACCGAGGAACAGCGGACAAAAAAGCGTCAAGCAGCACAGTATGCGGTAGCTCGCATCATGTCAGAATCTGGTTCTTTAGAGAGCGCCACTCCGAAAATTATGCAAGCTATTTGTGAAAGTTTGGGGTGGGATATCGGCGAACTTTGGACGCCTGTGGATGAAAAACATACTAAGTCTGATGCGGAAAATACGCACGAGCAAGTACCATTTTTGTTTGCTGCACCAGATAGTAACGTTGAAGATATCCCTATTTTGCTGCGAGTGGGAGTTTGGCGCAGGGGGAGTGAAGTAGGAGAGTTTGTGGAAAATTGCCAGCAGATTACTCTAGAGCCTGGTGCGGGTTTGCCGGGAATAGTTTGGAACACCGGTTATCCGCAGTGGATTACGGATCTGCTTAAAGATCGCAATTTTATGCGATCGCACTTAGCAGCTAAAGCAGGATTGCGATCGGCCTTCGGTTTCCCAATTCGCGCTAGCGGTCAAGTTGTGGGGGTAATGACTTTTTTCTGCCGGGAAAAACAGCCGTCGGATGAAGACTTGCTTCAGATGATGGCCGCGGTGGGTTCTCAATTAGGGCAGTTTGTCAAGCGCAAATATGCGGAGAAAGAATTGCAAGAAGCTGAAGCTTCCATCCGGTTTTTGTACGAACAGGAAAAACAGCAAAGTGAAAAATTAGCTCAGCAAAATTTAGCTTTAGAACAGACAAAATTAGAGTTAGAAGCTGCTAACCAGGAATTGCACAGACTGGCATCTGTGGACGGTTTGACTCAGATTGCTAACCGTCGTTGTTTTGACAAAAAATTGCAATCGGAATGGCAGCGGATGGGTATAGAGAAAGAACCAGTATCTTTGATTTTACTAGATATCGATTTTTTTAAACTTTACAACGATCGCTACGGGCATCAAAAAGGCGACGAATGTCTCAAAAAAGTGGCTGAAATTTTAGACAAAAATGCTCACCGGGGAGGCGATTTAGCAGCCCGCTACGGTGGCGAAGAATTTGCGGTAATTTTGTCCGGGACTGATGCCAGGGGAACGCTGCGGGTAGCTGAATTAATTCGCAGGGATTTGAATGCTATGGCAATTCCCCACGAAGCTTCAAAGGTAAGTGAGTCCGTGACGGCGAGTATGGGTCTAGTTACTGCTGTACCCGCTGCTGAACTATCTGTGGAGTGGTTGATTGGGGAGGCAGATCGATCGCTCTATCAAGCTAAACTAGAAGGGCGCGATCGTATATTTGTTTACCTAGACTCGAAAAGAGAATTTCAGAGCAGGAAAGGAGTATTTTCTGATGATTGTGAGAGAAGCTAAAATCGCTGACGCACCTGCCATTGCACGGGTTAATTTAGACACTTGGCGGACAGCTTACCGAAAAATTGTACCGCCAGATTACCTCGCGCAACTGTCATATCAAAAACGAGAAAGCAATTGGCAAGAAATCCTGGCAAACGTCAAAAATACTGGGGATTTTGTCTGCGTTGCTGAGAATAGATCAGGACAAATTGTGGGTTTTGCTGCGGGCGGTTGCGAGCGTACTGGCAAATATGCTTATCAAGGAGAATTATTTGCCATCTATATATTGGAGGAATATCAGCGTCAGGGAATCGGACAGCAACTTGTGAGAAAAGTTGCCACAAAATTGGCAGAATTAAATTTGAATTCGATGCTGGTATGGGTACTGGGAGACAATTCCGCCTGGAAGTTTTATGAATTTTTGGGAGGTGAAAAAGTGGACGAAGAACAGACAAGCAGAGCCGGAGTTATACTCAAGGAAATTGCTTACGGGTGGATGGATATCACAGTGCTGATAAACACGCCTGCTTAAGCTCAAAATTGGAAGTTTTATCAATCATCGATCAAACTTCCCCTCTTCATTTGTTCCCGTTCAATTGCCTCAAACAAAGCCCGAAAATTCCCAGCCCCAAAACCTCCAGCTTGCACCTGTTTACCATTAACTAAACTAACTCGGCGTTCAATAATCTCGACAAAGAAAGTCGGTTCTGCAAAAATTGGCTGGGTAAAGATTTGCAGCAGCATCGCAGCGGGAGTATCTTCTTGCCAATCTGCCAAAACTTCAGAAGCTGCGATTGCTTGCCAATCTGCGGGCAAATAGTTTTGCCGCTGTTGCAATTCGGAGTAATATGTTGAAGGAACTGGCAGAAAAGGCAAACCGCGCGATCGCAAATCGGTAACAACACCTACAATATCAGCAGTTTGCAAAGCCATGTGCTGAATTCCCGGCCCTCGATTTGCACTCAAAAACTCTTGAATTTGAGAATTAGCCGATGCCGGTTCATTAATCGGGAATTGCACCCCACCTTCAGCGTGCACCATAACTTGACTGCGTAAAGCCGACTTCTCAGTCTGAATGTCAAAATTTTGCTGAGGATCAAAACCTAATATTTTTTGATACCAACTAACAGCACTTGACAAATCGCCCACTTCAACATTTAACACTACATGATCGATCGAAGTAAACAGCGGCAGCTTACCAGAAGCTAGCACTAAATTTTCTCCAATTCGCTCAACTAGCGTATGACTTAAATCTCCCCAACCAGAGATTTTTGCCCGCTTAAAACGGCCCGTTGCTGTGATGTCTTTTTGAATCGGTTCCAGAATTTGAGCGCCTGCCACCTGCGCTCTAGCTACTGCTAATTCGATATTTTTTACCCGAAAGCCGACATCGGCAATGCCGGAAGGATGAAACTTCAACCAACTAGCAGCGGGACTAGCGGGTGTCAGGGGCGAAGATAAAACAAAACAGACATTGCCGCTGCTGACAGCTTCAGTGCGAGTGTGGCTGTTGGAAGAACCTGCTATTGATTGAAAGCCTAAGTGGCTGACAAACCAGTCGCGGGATACTTTAGCATTTTCAACGTAAAACAGAATGCGATCGAATTCCATAATCAATAGTTGAAAATGGAAAGTGAAAAATGGAAAATCGGCTGATTTTCAGGACTCAACTGCAAGGGAGAGACTGAGGAATGGAGATTTTTCATTAGTTTTTCGTGTAATCGCTTAATAATAACCCAAAAATTGAATATCTTAGCTCCCTCTGAAGGTAGAAATACATCGGCACTTAAAAGAAACGCGGTGTCTGGGATGACTTGAATTTGGTGGTGAGGCCTTCGGCAACAGTCCTGGGCGCAAAAAATGGTTGACGTGCTACTTAGTAGAGACTCAATCGGTGCGCCGAAGAGCACCCCACAAACTACTAAAAGAACAAATGACTTTCGGGCTGAATATTAATTTCTAATGGTACAGCTTGTGGGTCAGAAGCAAGAGCAAACATAATTGCATTTGCAGCAGTTTCGGTACTCAGCATTTTTGAGCGGTCTACCTTCAGACTCACATTATCCCAAAACGGAGAATCGACTCCACCAAAATAGAATAGTGTAAATTTAACGCCGTAGCGACGCAGCTCATCTGCCATGCACTTGCTGAAACCAACTACCCCAAACTTTGAAGCACAATAAGCGGTTCCCATCGCCATCGAATGCTTGCCTAAAATCCCGATGACATTGCAGATGTGGCCGGATTTGCGGTCTTTCATCACATTTGCGGCTGCTTGAGATGTGTAAAAACTGCCTTTCAAGTTCAAGTCAAGCATCGCATCTAAATCAGCGGGTTCTAACTTGTTCCACTGCTTGAGAATTCCGGCACCAGCGGCGTTTACGAGGGCATCAATTTGTCCGAAATGTTCGACAGTTGTCTGCATCAGCGTCTCGACTTGCTGCAAATGGGTGATATCTGTCGGTACGCACAGTACCTCTGTTGCCGAAAGTTCGCTAGCTAAAGCGTCTAATTTACTGCTATCTCTGGCGGCGAGCACTAGCGTCGCACCTGCATCAGCGAGTTTGCGGGCTACCGCTGAACCGATGCCGCCTGTCGCACCCACTACAACTACAACTTTGTCCTGCATATCGCTTTACATTTCTTTACGTCCCGATTGTATGATAACTCAAGTTATGGGGCATGGGGCATGGGGCATAGGGCATGGGGAATAGGGCATTGGTCATTAAACAAGATTGTATAAATATTTGATTAATACGAAAACCGCAGATTATAGGCAGATAAACGCAGATAATTTCAAGATAATTTGGGAACGAGTGCAATCTTGTCTATTGGGAATTGGGAATTACAGCGGTTCTCAACTTTCGTGAGGTAATCGCCATCCTATCACCGATTACCGATTACCATGATCCATTTCCTAATTAGACCTCTTGCAAAAGTCCTTTTAATCAAATTTTGGAATAGGCAAGATGCCCATTCCACAAGAAAAAAAAATTTTTGGAATGGGCATCTTGCCCGTCCTAGCTATTTTTGCAAGATGTCTATTACTGTTTGATTAATTCAGGGAAACTTGCCAGCCTTTTTCGGCTTTATTTAGCTGGAGAGACGTGCAGGATTGTAAAAATTTAGGAAATTTTCTACCGATATTAAACTCTTTAATTATTTGGGTAATTTGTTTGCCGTATTGTTTGTGAAATTCGCTGCCTACATTGGAGAGGAATACAGAATTGTGAGGAGAGTTGTCGGTCAAGTCGCTAACTATTTTGACCAGAGCTTTTTCTAAGTCTTCCAAGGAATTAATATCTGTCAATCTGGCTGGTGGTTCTTCGTTGTGATTGAGATTTTCTTTATTGAGTATTGGGGGTGGGGGTGACAATTTGACTTCAAAAAGAGTGACATAAGTTTGAGAAATTTCTGAGGGTTTGTGGACGACAAAATCGGTTGGATATTTGAGAAAAATATCCTTGGTTTTACTGCCGAGTAAATGATGGGCAACAACTTCATTGAGGACTAAACCATGATTTTGTCTAAACAAAGCTGAAATTGTAGAAAGTTTTATCCACTGAGCTGAAGTGCGTTGTTGCTCTTTTTTGATTAATTCTTTTAGCTGAATAACTAATTGTTCTACGGGTGTAATTTCCGGTATGGTTACGAGAGAATGGGTTTCCACTTGTCCGGTTTTGCTGTTTAAAACTATGATTTTATCTGTTTGCTTGCGGACTTGAAATACGGTTAGTCCGTGGGCTTGCAGTGTGTTGCTGAGGTGGGTGAGGGCGCGATCGGACGAACAGACAAAAATCTCTTTGGCTGTGGGATAATGTACGAAAATTGATGCGCCTACTGTTGCCATTTTTAAGTCGGCGCTGTCTTTGCCGGGGGGCACGTGAATCAGTTGATAGCCGCGCTGGTGAAATTCGGCATCTTTTTTGCCCATGCTGCGCCAGTTGGCAAAGGCTACTTTGATTTGGATGGGATAGTGGCAAATTCCTTCTAGAAATTTTTCGGTTTCGATGGTGAGTTGCAAGTTTTCGACATCTAGCAGCAAGATGGCAATGCCGATAGGAAGCGAATTTGTTTGATAGGCGGTGGGAGTTGGAGGTTTTGGGGAATCTGAGTTTGGTGATTTAGCTGGTGCTATTTGGGATTCGGCTAGCTGCTGAATTTTGGCAAATAATTTGCTGAATTGAGATGAATTAATGAATTCTGGAATCAGCAGAATTTGGAGATATTTTTTCGCAGTCAGCAGCAGGGAATTTGTATCGCTGGCTACTTTGAAACTTTTGGTCAATTTTTCAATCAAAACGGACTGAAAATCAGGTTTGGCCCAGGGGGTTTTCCTGTATTTTTCAGCTATCCATTCGGGATGTTGTTCCTGAATGGCAATTAGTGTTTGAGCGATATAGCGACTGATGGCGCTGAATACGACTGATTCTTGAGTGGCTAGGAAGGAAGTTCGATCGGGCATGGCCCTCTACAATGCGGGATGGTGTCTCAATCTATCATAATGTTAGTTTCTTGTCGGTCGCCGGACGATCGCCCGCCAAATCCAACCGGCAGCAATTAACGCCAACCCAGTCAGCCAAATTTGCCTCTCCACCCAGAAAGCCAGAAACAGACACGCAGCCAATCCAACCCAAGCCAGCCACTGCGGGTACAGCCTTTCGGCGGGGGAAAGTTGCAGCGCTGCGAGGTTGGTGATGGCGTAATAAATCAAAACACTAAAAGCGCTGAAAGACCAAGTGGTTTTGACATCGCCGACTAAAATTAAAAGTGCGATCGTAATTTCGACAAATATTACAGCCACATAGGGCGTTGTCCCCGCAGGATTCAGCCGCGCCAAGACTCGCGGCACATCCAAGCGCCGCCCCATCGCCAGCCAGACGCGCGACAGCCCTAAAATTAAGTTCAGCAAGACTCCCAGCATGGCGGTAATTGCGCCGACGGCTAGCAGTTGCGAAACTCCGGGAATTGAAAAACTGCGGGCGATGACTTCCAAGGGTGCAGCCGCAGCGCCTGTTTGCAAGGACAATTTATCTGCTCCTCCCGCACCTGCGACAACTATTGCTACCGCCACGTAAAGCAGCATTGTCAGCACCAAAGTAAAAATTATGGCTTTGGGAATGGTTTTCCTAGGTTCCCGCACTTCTTCGCTCATTGTGGCGATGCGGCCGTAACCGGTGTAGGCGACAAACATTAGGGCGGTGGCGTGGAGGATGGAGCTGATCGAGCTATCATTCTCTAGCGCGGACATTTTTTCCCACCTTACCTCTGGCAAACCCGCAGCGATAAAGACAGCCAGAGATAAGAGTGTAACTGAGACTGTGGCTGTATTGGCAATATTCGATCGCCTGATTCCGGTCAAGACAATTAAAGTTAGGACGGCGAGGGCGATTAATGCTGTTAGGATTAGGTAAGTGCGATCGGCAACACCAACTGCATTTAAAAAATACCCCGCAAAACCCAAAGCAGCAGTAGCAGCCGAAGCCGTTTTCGCCAACAAAAACATCCAGCCGGCGGTAAAACCCAGCCAAGGATTGAGATATTTATAACCATATTCATAGGTACCGCCGCTAACAGGGTGACTCGCCGCCAATTGAGCGCTATTGAGCCCGTTACAAACAGCAACCAAAGCAGAGATACCTACAGCCAAAATCACTCCCGGCCCCGCAATTTGGGCCGCAATTCCGATACTCACAAATACTCCCGTGCCCACAATCGAGCCGAGTCCCATGAGAGTTGCACCGAAAACACCTAATTCTCGTTTTAGCAATGGTGAAGACATATAGCCGGATGTTGAAGGAAGAAGGAAGAAGGAAGAAGAAAATTGCAATTTCCCGCAATGGTTTCAGCAATTAATAATAATATTAATTCCGCTCTTCATCGAAATTATTCATATCTCTCTCGTCTCCCTCTGTGTTCTCTGTGTTCTCTGTGTTCTCTGCGGTTAAATCATTCCGATACAACCGGAAACGATATAACGTCCGGTTGAACCTTGGCGGTTTCCATAACTATAGCAGGCAAGATGCCTGCTCCACAAAAATATTGGCCTGTTGTGGAACAGGCATCTTACCTGTTCTGAAAGAAGTTCCAGGTGTCAGCAAGTAAATCCACTCAGTTAAAAGTAAGATACAGATGACTAAAAAGCTTGCTGTATAAACATTCTTCCTTCTTCCTTCTTCCTTCTTCCTTCTACTTATTAACCGAAACGGCCTTGAATGTAATCCCTTGTACTTGGATTACTTGCAGAAGTAAAAATCCGACTTGTCGGCCCAAATTCAACCATGCGGCCGATGCGACTTTCATCAGTATTAAAAAATGCCGTGTAATCAGAAACACGAGCCGCCTGCTGCATATTGTGCGTCACAATCACCACAGTTAACTGTTGGCGCAGAGTCTGAAATAACTCCTCAATCTTCATCGTAGAAATCGGATCTAGAGCCGAACAAGGTTCATCCATTAGCAAAATTTTTGGCTTCACCGCTAAAGCGCGAGCAATGCAAAGTCGCTGCTGCTGTCCACCGGAAATTCCCTGGGCTGATTTCTTTAAATTATCTTTGACTTCATTCCAAAGCGCCGCACTTTTCAGGGCAGATTCTACAATTTCATCTAATTCTGCCTTGCTTTTACCACCAAAAATCTTGACTCCATAAGCAATATTATCGTAGATACTAAGGGGAAAAGGATTCGGTCTTTGAAACACCATCCCAATTTGGCGACGCAGACTGTTAATATTGACTTTTGGACTGTAAATATTCTGTCCAAAAAACTCTACTCTTCCTTCTATTTTAACTTTTCCCTCCAATTCACCAATCCGGTTGAGAGCTTTGAGAAAAGTTGATTTACCACAACCTGAAGGGCCAATAATTGCTGTGACTTGCGGATGAGGAATATTCATCGATAAGTTTTCAAGAACTTTGTGAGTTCCGTAATAAAAACTTAAGTCCTGAACCCGCAAAGCTGGCATGGCATTGGGGTCAATTTCCGGGGTGAAATCTTCTAGGAATTGCTCTGTATAATTTTCCGCTTTCAAGTTAGCTTTAGGTTTCATTATTTGCCTGGTTATAGTGTTAATAGTTGACTAATAGATGCAATTGAATTTTTGATTTATCGATCTTGTAAACGTTTCCGAGTAACTGTACGGGATATAACGCTAGTAATCAAAACCATACCCAAAAGAACAGAAGCCGCCGTCCACGCTAATTCGTTCTGCTCTTTGTAGGGAGAGCTAGCATAGCCATAGATTAATACTGACATAGAAGGAGTCGGAGTCAGCAGTGTTTCTGGAATTTCTTTGAGTCTTGAGATAGTTTCTGAACCAATGGGAGACTGCATAATCTCGCCCAATTTATCAACCAAAGGAGGCCAAAATTGACTTGACAACGCAGTTACAATCAGCGGTGCGGTTTCGCCGGCGGCGCGGGAAGCAGCAAGTAAAATGCCTGTGGTAATAGTTGGGAGTGCTGATGGTATAATCACTCGAAACATTGTTTGAAAGCGTCCGCCTCCCAAACCAGCAGAAGCAAGACGGTAAGAGCTAGGTACTAATTTTAATGCTTGTTCTGTTGTCAGAGCCACAACTGGAAGCATGATAATACCGAGGGCAAAACCGCCTGCTAATGATGAAAATGCTTTGGTGGTAACGACAATTAGGGCGTAGGAAAATACACCTACTACGATGGAGGGAACGCTACTGAGAATGACGGTAAAAAAGCGGATGCTATTGGCAATTACCTTATTTTCTCTGCCAAACTCTGACAGGAATATTCCGGTCATTACACCAATCGGCACGCTGATCAATGTAGCAATTCCTACCATTAAAGCAGTGCCGAGAATCGCATTTGCAAAGCCGTTGGGCTGGTCTTCAACTCCCACGGGTGCTGGCAAAGATACTAGCACTTCCCAACTCAAATGTGTCAATCCTTCTCCCAGGATTTTGTACAAGATAGCAAATAAAGGTAGCAGGGCGAGAGCTGTAAAACTAAAGGCAATAACTGTCATTCCTTTGCTGAACAAATTTCGGCTTAATGACAGGGAATTGTAGATTTCTGCATCCAGAATGCTGTTGGAATTTTGTGCTTGAGTCATTTTTAATTCTTAGCTCCCTTAACACCGATTAGTTGAACTAGCAATAATGCGATCGCATTCACCAACAGAGTGATGACAAATAGAATTAGGGCTAAATACATTAAAGAGCCGACGTGCAGCGGTTCGAGAGCTTCCCGAAATTGACTTGCCAAAACTGCGGGAATTGAGTAGCTGGGAGCTAGCAGGGATTGGTTAATTTGAATCGAGTTACCAATCACCATTGTGACGGCCATTGTTTCGCCCAAAGCACGTCCCAAGGCTAAGATGGTAGCGCCGATAATTCCCGAACTAGCTGCTGGTAATAACAACTTAAATATTGTTTCCCAACGGGTTGCTCCGAGGGACATGGAAGCACTGCGCAAATCTGCTGGAACTGACATCAATACATCACGACTGATGGCGGCTACAGTTGGCAAAATCATGATTGATAACAGTATTCCGGCCGGTAGCATTCCTGGGCCTAAAGGTTCGCTGCTAAACAGGGGAAACCAACTGAAATTATCGAATAATGACTGTTGTAAGGGTAATAAAAATGGGATGAGAACGAAGATTCCCCAAAGTCCAACTATGACGCTGGGAATGGCCGAGATTAATTCAACCATGAATCCCAAGGGCGATCGCACCCAAGCAGGCAAAAAGTTCTCGCTGGTAACTATAGCTACTGAAAGTCCTAAAGGAAGTGCGATGATAATGCCGATCGCAGAACTAACTACTGTACCGTAAATAAAAGGTAGAGCCCCAAACTGCAACTCGCCGATATCCCACTTGGCATTCCACAAGAATGAGAGTCCAAATTTGCTGATAGCAGGCCAAGCATCCTTAAAAATGATCGCGCTCATCCAAAACAGCGTGCCCGCTGTCACTAAGGCGAAAGTCCATACAAATATTGTAAAGCCTGACTCAAGCCACAAACCTTCACCATTCGTATCCGTCAAGTCTAGTGCTTGGTTTATTCCTACGGATTGTCGAGTCAGTTTTTTTGATTTCTTTGAATGATTGTTCATACCCGATTTATTGCGTAAAAAATGAAATATTCGATCGAAAGACGAGTAATTTTAATTAGCTTGTAGGGTGCGCAATGCGCACCTTACGCTTCTCATGGGCTTGTAGGGTGTGCAATGCGCACCTTAAGCAAATAAATGTAGTGCACCTTAAACTGAGAAATTATGAGTCTTAAGTCATACATTTAACTCATAAACTCATAACTCCGTGCGATCGACTAAATCAACCTCTGGCAACCACACTACTATTAACTGTTTGAATCACCTTCTGAGCTGTAGCGGAAGGAACCGTAGTATACTCTAGGGATTTGTTGATACCTTGACCTGAAGTCATCACCCAATTAACCATCTTTTTAACAGCCTCGGCTTTCGCAGCAGGATACTGTTTGTAGATTAACAACCAAGTCAAACCAACAATCGGATAACCATCATTAGGATTACCTTCTACTAAGCGGAAGTCAGCGGGGAATGCTTCCCCTGCTAAAGCTTTTTCGGCTTCTGCCAAGCTAGGATCTACAAAGCGGCCTTTTCTATTTTGAATAAATGCCGTTTGGAGCTTGTTTTGGCGAGCATAAGTATCTTGAACGTAGCCGATCGCACCCGCTGTTTGCTTCACCAAACCAGCTACACCTGGGTTTCCTTGACCGCTAACAGGGCTTCCCGGCCAGCTTGGTTGAGCGGCGCCTTTGATGCTGCTGCCGATCGCCTGCAAGTGATTAGCAAAAATAAAGGTTGTACCGCTGCTGTCTGCGCGCACAACTACTCGAATTGCAGTATTTGGCAAATTTTTAGCTTGTCCGGCAATCCCTGCGATTTTCGCATCATTCCAGCGAGTAATTTTGCCTTCAAAGATGCCTTTCATGGCATCAGCACTCAGCCTGACATTGTTAACTCCGGGCAAGTTGTAGACAACTGCAACTGCGCCGCCGGCTGTCGGAACTGCCATGACGCCGCGCTTTACCTGAGCTATTTGTGCAGGAGTCATTAGTGCGTCGCTACCTGCGAAATCCACAGTACCTGAAATTAATGCTTTGATACCAGCGCCGGAGCCAGTGCCTTCGTAGTTTACAGTAATTTGATTGGCACTTCTCATTTGGGAGAAGTAGCGATCGTACAAAGGTTTAGGGAAAGTTGCTCCCGAACCGTTTAGTGTTACCGCAGCTACAGCAGAAGTAATCAACGAGAGCGAAAATGTTGCTACTGCTAGGGTAACGATAAAACCACGTCGCCAGCCTTTAGTGAAAAAAACCATAACTCCTCCTCCTCAATATCAATAGCAAGCTTTACAAATCTCTCCCATAGGATAGACTGAAATGCCCAAACAAAGGGATACAAAAGGATAAGCTTGTTTTAAATTATGGTTAATTTTAGATTAAGTTTTTTATAATTAAGAAATGGCTGCAAAAACGATAACCTTTCTTTAATCTATAGTTAACATTAGGAGGACTTACGCACTTCTGACCGAAGAAATTTGGTTTTTTATTAAATCTGCGGTTCACAATCAAGTTTTTCCCTACACAAACCCGATTCCCGATTCCTCGTGTATAAGTCCTAATTCGATTAAAAAGATTAGCCTGGGGCGATCGCCACTTGATGCTCCTTACCTTTTTTTTGCACTTTAAATGTTTGAGATGACTTCAAAAAGTCGAGAAAATTACTCTCTAATTTGAGAGATTTCAGCTTTTTGGTAATTGGTTGACAGTATTGCTTATGAAATTCACTGGCTACCTGGGGATCGAAATGTAAGCGCCTGGAGATTGAGCGGTTAAAGTTCTCAAAATTTTTCCTCAGATGCTTCCAGCGCTGCCGGAAAGTCAGTTTTTGACTGTGCCTCTTTTCGAGCGATCGCCACTTGATGCTCGCTGCCATTTAATGTCAATTGAAAAACCGAATTTCGCGACTGCAAAAATTTTATAAGACTGGAATTTGCCCAAAAACGTTTGACAATTACATCGGCGTGACATTGATATTTTTTGAAAAACAATTTTTTAAGTTTTGAGACACAAACAGCATCCTCTTGAGATTCAAATATCGCCGATTTAATCATCTCTAAAAGTATCTTTTCTACTGTATCAAGTGAATCAATAGCAATTGAATTAGCAGGTAAATCTTCCAGTAATTTCTGATGTTCAATATTTTGGTCAGCGCGAAGAGAATTTGCGGCTTTTTCTATCGCATTAATTGGGTTTTGGAGTGACGAAAATACTCCTAAATTTGTAGAATTTATAGAAGTTAATTCGATAGCGCGGCGCTCTTGAAAAAGTTGAGTAATACTAGAAAACCAAGCTATCCGCTCCTCGATAGATTGGTGTTCTGCCTTCAGCAACTCGGCAATTTTATTTGCCAGTTCTGCAAAAGTAGGGAGTTCCACTTCCTCTTTGCAAGAATAGTGATTGCTCTCCCCAGTCAGATGATTTTCTACAGACAACACAGCATTTTGACTGCGTACCCGAAACACAGTCAATCCCTGATTTTGTAATTGATTGCAGAGGTGATTTAACAAACCGTCGGAGGAACAAACAAAAACTTGGCGGACATCCCGATAGCGGTATAAAATAGCAGCACCAAAAGCAATCATTTTACCTTGATACTCCCCATGCCTAAAGGCGAGGGGATTCTTGAAGAGTCCAAATACGAACCTTCAAAGGCGAAATCAAAGCGCCCCTACTGACTCCTTCAAGGCAAAGCCCTAAAGTTGTCGCTACTTTTCGCAAAATGTTTGCAGCGCCGTTGCAGTCT